>CAIJJH010000102.1 GCA_903820955.1 uncultured Micrococcales bacterium | reverse complement strand
TCTAGGTCTTAGCCGCGAGCAGATCATCGACGAGTTCAAAGACATCGAAAGCGCAGTCAAGGCTTCGCAGCCGAAGTGGAACTTCGACATGAACCTGATCGAAAACACCCTCGCATACGACGAGTCGAAGGTTTTTGCCAACCCAATCATCAGCAAAGAAGACGCACTTCGCGAGCTATACCGCAAGGTTCGCGGCGAAGCTGCCGGCCCCGACACCGCTGAGGCTTGGCTACGTTCGACCTACTTCGAGCAGAAGCGCTACAACCTCGCTCGCGTTGGTCGCCACAAGCTAAACCGCAAGCTCGGTGTTTCTGAGGCCGAGGACGCAACCGTCCTAACCGTCAACGACATCGTAGGCACCCTGAAGTACCTATTGATGTACGACCAGAGCATTGCCAACGCAGACGCTCAGAAGTCTGGCCCACGCCTAGAGTTCAACCTCAACATGGGTGGCAAGAAGGCAAAGGTTGACGTCTCTGCAGATGACATCGACGACTTCTCAAACCGCCGCATCCGCTCGGTCGGTGAACTTATTCAGAACCAGGTTCGTATCGGTCTAAGCCGTATGGAGCGTGTAGTTCGCGAGCGTATGTCGACTCAGGACATCGAGGCAATCACTCCTCAGACCCTGATCAACCTGCGTCCGGTTGTTTCGGCAATCAAGGAATTCTTCGGCGCAAGCCAGCTCTCGCAGTTCATGGACCAGAACAACCCACTGGCCGGCCTCGCACACATGCGTCGCCTTTCGGCCCTTGGTCCTGGTGGTATCGCTCGTGAGCGTGCACAGATGGAAGTCCGTGACGTCCACCCTTCGCACTACGGTCGCATGTGCCCGGTTGAGACCCCTGAAGGCCCGAACATCGGTCTTATCGGTTCGCTAACCCAGTACGCACGAATCAACACGTTCGGATTCATCGAAACCCCTTACAACAAGGTCACCAACCGCAAGGCAACCGGCAAGATCGAGTACCTCGACGCAGCCGGCGAGCTTGGCAAGGTTGTTGGTCCAGCCGACGCAGACCTAACCAAGGAGCGCGTAATTGCTCGCTTCCGCGGCGAAGTCGTCGAGGTTGAAGCAGCACTCGTTGACTACATCGACGTTTCGCCTCGCCAGTTGGCTTCGGTTTCGACCTCGTTGATCCCGTTCCTTGAGCACGACGACTCGTCTCGTGCACTGATGGGCGCGAACATGCAGCGTCAGGCCGTTCCACTGGTGTCTAGCGATGCTCCTCTAGTTGGTACCGGCATCGAGCGCGTCGCAGCGTTCGACTCTGGCGCAATCGTCATCAACTCTGGTGCCGGCGTTGTCGAAACGGTTTCGGCCGACGAGATCGTCGTCTTAGAAGACGGCGGAGCGCACACCACCTACACCCTGCGCAAGTTCGAGCGTTCGAACCAGGGCACCGCAATCAACCAGCGTGCAATCGTCCAGCAGGGCGACCGTGTTGAAGAAGGCGTTGTTCTAGCCGATGGCCCTTCGACCGACAACGGTGAGCTTGCTCTAGGTAAGAACCTTCTCGTGGCATTCATGCCTTGGGAAGGCCACAACTTCGAAGACGCGATCATCATCTCTCAGGACCTCGTGAAAGAAGACACCCTGTCTTCGATTCACATCGAGGAGTACGAGGTTGACGCCCGAACCATCAAGCTTGGTGACGAAGAAATCACCCGCGACCTACCAAACATCGGTCTGGAGAGCCTCGCTCACCTAGACGAGCGTGGAATCATCCGCGTCGGTGCTGAGGTTCGCTCGGGCGACATCTTGGTCGGTAAGGTCACCCCTAAGGGCGAGACCGAGCTAACCCCAGAAGAGCGCCTACTTCGCGCCATCTTTGCCGACAAGGGTCGCGAGGTTCGCGAGTCGAGCCTCAAGGTTCCTCACGGCGAGGGCGGCACCGTTATCGGCGTCAAGGTCTTCGCAACCGAGAGCGCTGAGCTCATCGGTGAAGACACCGTTGTTGTTGCTCAGGAAGACCTCGGCGCAGGAGTACTAACCCGCGTCGTCGTTCAGATCGCTCAGAAGCGCAAGATCACCGAAGGTGACAAGCTTGCTGGTCGCCACGGCAACAAGGGTGTTATTTCGAAGATCCTTCCGGTCGAAGACATGCCGTTCCTTGAAGACGGAACCCCTGTTCACATCGTCCTAAACCCGCTGGGTATCCCAGGTCGTATGAACTTCGGTCAGGTCCTAGAAACCCACCTTGGCTGGATCGCAGCTCAGGGTTGGGATGTAGCCGGTCTGTCTAAGCAGTTCCAGGCTCACATCACCAACTTGACCCCTTCGATGCACTCGGGTACCCCAGGTACCAAGGTCTCGACCCCGGTCTTCGACGGTGCTTCAAAGGACGAAATCGTTTCTCTACTCGAGGCAACCTTGCCAAACGCGTGGGAGAAAGAGAACAAGAAGAAGCTGGTTGACTCAACCGGTAAAGCAACCTTGTTCGATGGCCGTTCAGGCGAGCCATACCCGTCTCCGATCGCCGTTGGTTACATGTACGTGCTCAAGCTGCACCACCTAGTTGACGACAAGATTCACGCTCGTTCGACAGGCCCTTACAGCATGATCACTCAGCAGCCTCTAGGTGGTAAGGCGCAGTTCGGTGGACAGCGCTTCGGTGAGATGGAAGTTTGGGCCCTACAGGCCTATGGCGCCGCTCACACTCTCCAGGAGCTTCTGACCATCAAGTCCGACGATATCTCGGGTCGTATCAAGACCTACGAAGCGATCGTCACCGGCCAAAACATTCAGGCCCCTGGAATCCCAGAATCGTTCCGCGTTCTCGCAAAGGAAATGCAGGCGCTTGCCCTCAACATCGAGGTTCTCGATGGTGCCGGCAACGTTGTGCCTCTGAAGGATGACGAAGACGAATTCCAGATCGACCGTGCCGCCGAAGAGATGGGCATCAACCTTTCTCGCGACGAGTCACTTGCGATCGACGACACCTTCCGTACTGACAGCTACTAAGAGATTTCACAGGAATAGAGGAAACCAATTATGCAGGTTGAAGCTTTCGAAGCAATCCGAGTAGGTCTCGCAACTTCAGAGGACATCAAGTCCTGGTCGTCTGGTGAGGTCAAGAAGCCGGAAACCATCAACTACCGCACTCTCAAGCCTGAGAAGGACGGTCTGTTCTGTGAGCGCATCTTCGGCCCTACCAAGGACTGGGAATGCTCTTGTGGCAAGTACAAGCGTGCTCGCTACAAGGACGTCGTCTGTGAGCGCTGTGGCGTTCAGGTCACCAAGTCGTCGGTTCGCCGTGAGCGCATGGGTCACATCACCCTTGCCGCCCCGGTCACCCACATCTGGTACTACAAGGGTGTTCCGAGCCGTCTGGGTTACCTCCTAGACCTCGCGCCTAAGGACCTAGACAAGATCATCTACTTCGCCGCATACCGCGTCATGGGTATCAACCAGGAGGAGAAGGACTACAACGCCGACTTCGACCGCGAAGACTACGTTGCCCGCATGGCCGAGATGATCTCGCTTCGCGAAGCAGAGATGTACGAAGTCGCTGCCGACGAAATCGCTGCACTTGAGGCCGAAGGCCTAAAGATGCAGGCTGCGCCTAAGTTCTGGGAGCTCCCAGAGTGGGTCCCACAAGACATCGCCAAGAGCGTCGACCAGTTGGTTGCCGCCGAAATGCGCGACCCTGAAGGTTTCTGGAACCAGAAGCCTCTAGACCCAACCTCCAAGGTGATCAAGGACCTTCTTGCTTCGTTCAAGAAGAAGACCGACAAGATCGTCCGCGAATACGGCCGTCGCGAGCGTCGTGAGTCGCTTCAGCGCGAGCAGTTCGCATGGCGCTTGTACCTCACCGCCAAAGAGGGCACCCTGATTCAGTACGACGACATCTTCGATGCCTTCCACTACAACTACGGCGACTACTTCGACGTAGCCATTGGTGCCGAAGCGATCCAGCAGATGCTGGTTGCTTTCGAAAGCGAAAAGATTGCTGCCGAGCTCCGCGAGCGTATCTCTACCTCGAAGGGCACCAAGCAGACCTACGCGATCAAGCGTCTAAAGGTTGTCAACTCGTTCATTCAGTCGGGCACCGCTCCGGCCGCCATGGTTCTAGACATCCTGCCGGTGCTTCCGCCAGAAATTCGCCCAATGGTTCAGCTTGACGGCGGACGCTTTGCGACCTCTGACCTCAACGACCTTTACCGTCGTGTTATCAACCGCAACAACCGTCTGCAGAAGTTCCTAGAACTCGAGACCGTTCCCCGCACAATCATCAACAACGAGAAGCGCATGCTTCAAGAAGCTGTTGACGCACTGTTCGACAACGGTCGCCGCGGTCGCCCAGTTACCGGTACCGGTAACCGCGCACTGAAGTCGCTGTCTGACCTCCTAAAGGGTAAGCAGGGTCGATTCCGCCAGAACCTTCTGGGTAAGCGCGTTGACTACTCGGGTCGTTCGGTAATCGTCGTTGGCCCGCAGCTGAAGCTCCACCAGTGTGGTCTTCCAAAGCTGATGGCTCTAGAACTGTTCAAGCCTTTCGTCATGAAGCGCCTCGAAGACCTGGGTTACGCCCAGAACATCAAGGGTGCCAAGCGTATGGTCGAGCGCAGCCGCCCACAGGTTTGGGAAGTTCTCGAAGAAGTCATTCGCGAGCGTCCGGTGCTACTAAACCGTGCACCGACCCTTCACCGTCTAGGCATCCAGGCTTTCGAGCCGGTACTTGTCGAAGGCAAGGCAATCCAGCTTCACCCTCTCGTATGTACCGCGTTCAACGCTGACTTCGACGGTGACCAGATGGCAGTCCACGTTCCTCTATCGCTAGAGGCACAGGCCGAGGCTCGCGTTCTGATGCTCGCATCGAACAACATCCTCAAGCCTTCGGACGGCCGCCCAGTTGCAGTGCCAACCCAGGACATGATCATTGGTCTTTACCACATGACCACCGTCAAGGAGGGTGCAGTAGGCGAGGGCAAGGCCTTCGGTTCGATCGCGGAGGCAGAACTTGCCTACGACGCCAAGGCTCTAGAGCTTCAGGCCGAGGTTCGAATCCGATTCCGTGGCGAACTACGCAAGACCACCTTCGGTCGCGCGCTGTTCAACGCAGCTCTTCCAGAGACCTTCCGTTACGTTGAAGAGCAGGTCGGCAAGAAGCAGATCGGTCAGATCGTGACCGAGCTGGTTGAGTCACACGAGCGCACCGAGGTTGCACAGACTCTAGACCGCGTCAAGGACGCCGGTTTCCACTGGGCAACTCGTTCGGGTGTTTCGATGTCGATCTCTGACGCCAACTTCGACTCTTCGGGTAACTTCGACAAGCTGCGCGCAACCATGGTTCTCGCAGCCGAGAAGAAGCACACCGAAGCTCAGGAAAACTTCGAGCAGGGTCTATCGTCTGACCTTCAGCGCCGTGACGCACTTGGTGCGCTCTGGCTGAAGACCACCAACGAGATCGAGGCCGAGCTAAAGAAGGCCATTCCTACCGGAAACGCGATTAAGACCATGGTCGAATCGGGTGCTCGTGGTAACTGGCTACAGATTCGTTCGATCATCGGTATGCGTGGCCCTGTTGCCACCTCGTCCGGCGACTTCGCACCGATGCCTGTAAAGGGTAACTACCTGCTTGGCCTAACCGCCAGCGAGTACTTCATCAACGCAACAGGTGCCCGTAAGGGTAACGCTGACACCGCGATGAAGACCGCAGCCGCAGGTTACCTAACCCGTCGTCTCGTCGACGTTGCTCAGGATGTCATCGTCCGTCAGGAAGACTGTGGAACCGATAGGGGTATCTTAGTGTCGCCTAAGATTCGCTCAACCGAAGAGGAACTTGTTTCTGAGTCAACAGTTCTGAACGAGTACCCTGGCCTACTAGGTCAGGCGAGTAGCCAAATCGCATTCCAGGTGGAGTTAGCAAAGACCGAACTTTGGAAGTCTCTAGAAACCTCAGTTGAAGAGGGATTGACACGATCTTCAGTTTGGAACCGGCTACTTTCGGGTAAGACTGGCGATGGAACCATTGCTGAAGGAAATCCTGGTCAACTAAAGGCACTTGATAGTTTGACGAGTCTGAAGATCTCCGACAATCAGCGATCAGTCATGGTTGACGAACCTGCATTCAAGGGTTTCTCATCTGACGACAAGAACGCCTTGACTCGGGCAGATTTAAGTGCTCTCGTCGACAATTTCTTCAACAAGGCTTACAGCGACCCTAAGTTCAAGATCTCGGCGGGAGGTGTTCGCGAATCTGATATTGAGAGCTTCTACGAATTTGCCAA
Organism: uncultured Micrococcales bacterium; assembly: GCA_903820955.1. Taxonomy (GTDB): domain Bacteria; phylum Actinomycetota; class Actinomycetes; order Actinomycetales; family Microbacteriaceae; genus Rhodoluna. The sequence goes on along the minus strand of CAIJJH010000102.1, from coordinate 421 downwards.
CAGAGCCTCTTTGAGAGATTCTGTGCTTCGCTCACCTGAGCAGCTTGCCGACGTTCGTCGTGCAAAGCACTTGGAGAAAGTCTCAACTAAGGAAGCACTTGAACTCAAGTTGATGCACCGTGTGCTCCAGGGCGATGTAGTGTGCACGGCTGAGAAGTGTGTTGTAGCAAAGAACGGTGAAGTTGTTGACGACGAGCTGTTCTTAAAGTTACTGAACCATGGGGAAAACGAGGGGCAGGGCCATGAAATCAAGGAGATTGCGGTTCGATCACCTCTAACCTGCGAGGCTGTTTCAGGCGTTTGCGCCCAGTGCTACGGTGTTTCGCTTGCCAGCGGTCGCCAGGTTGAACTCGGTGAGGCTGTCGGTATTATCGCCGCTCAGTCAATCGGTGAGCCTGGAACCCAGCTGACCATGCGTACC
>CAIJJH010000101.1 GCA_903820955.1 uncultured Micrococcales bacterium | reverse complement strand
TTGTATGAGTGATTTGAACGAAGTAGGCGAGCGCGACGGTTGGCGTTGCTGGCTATGCGACCAGCCGGTTGACCCCGATGCATCGGTGAACTCCGACCTTGGGCCGAGCACCGACAGCTATGCCGCTTCGAAAGCCAAAAAGGGCGCTAAGACCATAGAGCGCCTGGCCCACCGCCAGTGCAACACCATGAAGGGCAAGGTTTCGCCCGTCGTCGCCTGGTCACCAGAACTATTTGTCGTCGACCCATCGCCAATCTTCGAGGCAGTCGAGCGTTTGGAGCGAAAGGGTGGTCGCGAAATCGTGGCTCGCTGCCCTGGTCAGCGTGAAGCCGATGAGGCAGCTGCTTGGCTGTTAGATCGACTAACCAGACTCGCTCCAGGAGTCGGTTTTGACGTCGAAATCAAGTCTGGTGGCGGGCAGTTCATGCTCGCTCTAAAGTCTGCATAGACGCTCTACCCGAAACGCCTCCGAAGCGTTCTCGTGCTAGTACTTGCCCTTGATCACAAAGTAGGAACCGCGGATCTCGCCGGCAAGTTTCGACTTCTGCCGAACGAACTTGAACTTCGACGCCAATTCGATTGGGATCTCCATGCCCATCGACAGTTTGAAACCCACGGCGCGCTTGCCGCCATCTTCGAGTGCGTACAGCACGTTGACTGCGAGGCCGCTTTCGAAGAAAACGTAGGTCCAGCGAACGCCTTCGATCAGCATGTCGGTGACCTCTAGAGGCTTCGAAGCAAAGTGGATGTCACGCTCGGCGAGAACCCGGTTCACGTAGTCAACAAGTTCGGGCTTGGCGCTCGCCGGATCGGTGATGAAGTCGACGTTGTATTTGTTTTTGAAATAGCGAGCCTCATTGGCTCGGAGTCCGGCCAGCGCGTCCGCGTGTGAGGCTGACTCGAGTCCTTGGTTTGAAACATTCACGAAATCCACGAGATAGGGCATCGGGCAAGCCTAGCAATTTTGTTAGAGTGGCATCCCTTGAAGGAGGGTTATTAGACAATGGAATGGCTTAAAAAGGTTTTGTCAAATCTTCCTCACCCAGTGCGCTGGGTTTTGACCATGGTGGTTGGCACGGTGCTGTTGGTCGCTGGTGTAATCATGATTATTACGCCAGGCCCGGGTCTACTTTTCATCTTCTTCGGGCTGTCAATCCTCGGACTCGAGATCGAGTGGGCTCGAGAGCTCAACAAGCAGGGCGTTCAGGGCCTCGAGCGAATCGCCGCAAAGATCAAAGGCTGGTTTAAGCCAAAGCGTTAGCGTTTAGCGGTTTTTGAAGGGAAAGTGCTTGACGCCTTCGACAAGAAAATCGCGAAGACCAGTGCCACGACTATCCCTGCGCTGACTCCCAATTCAACAACTGCTCTATCAAATTCGCTCTGGGACTTTCCGGAAGCCAAGGTCATCGACGCACCCACCGTAAGAATGTGTCGCACGGCGGCGATAACTCCGATGATTAGAAAGTTCTGCAACTGGAAAACGCCATCGGTATACCTGGCGACAACGGTTCTTAGAATTTCGAGAATGATGATGATGAAAAGTATGTCGTTGATGGCCTGAATCATCCCAGTGGGGAAGAACGGGGTCGTTTCGAAGGCGCGGACGACAGAAAAGTAAAGAGCCACAACGGCGATAACAAGCAAACAAAGTCCCAGCACTATGTGAAAGACTTCCTCGATTCTTTCAACCCAGCGACCAGGGACGTGGACTTTGTGAGG
>CAIJJH010000100.1 GCA_903820955.1 uncultured Micrococcales bacterium | reverse complement strand
TTCGGTAGCGCCTCGGTAGCTACCGTGATTACTATCGCCACCCTCGTCGTCGTTTCGCTTGTTGCTGGTTTCGCGCAGGCTTCTCGGAGGTGGATAAACATTATTGTTTCAGTGCCGCTGATGATCGCCTTCGTGGTTGGAGCGTTAGCAACTCGCTCGCAGGTGTCGTTTAGCAACATCGATTGGTCGATCTCACCAATGCAGGTTTTGACTGTTGCTGGCTTTGTCACTTTCGCGGGCATCGCAACTTACGGTCGAGCGCCAAAGGTTACTGCCAACGCCTTTTCAAAGATCAACACCTTTGCCAGATGGTCTGCAGTGGGGGCGACAATTGTTCTCGTTCCAACACTTGTATTCGCGCACTTCTTCTTGGTTTATGACCAGAATCTACCCGCCGATGGATTCGGCTTGCTGAATGTCTTTGCCCTGGTACAGAGCCCGGCAATCGCCACGGGTGTTCTATGGGTAGGCGCTCTAGGTGTTGTTGCGCTTTTGTTCAATCTATCCATTGCGACTCTCGAAGAGGTCAGATCCTTTGCCGTGAATCGGCTAACCGGTTGGTTCTCTCTGGTACTTGTAATTTTGGGCTCGGCAGCCGTTTGGTTTGTTCCAGCCTGGTCTAGTTGGCTCGCCGTTTCCCAGCTCTTGTTCGTCGGCGTTTCTGCAGTAGTGGGCATGCAGGTAGCCGACTCTCTACTTCGTCGAGGCGCATATCACGAGTCGTCGCTGCTTCGCAGTTACGGGTTCTACGGATCATTTAGCGTATTCGCGCTCATTGGTTTCGTTGCTGCTACCGCGGCCGGTTTGGCTGTCTCAGCGCCGAATTCTCTCGCCGACTGGCTAGGTTTCAGCGGTTGGGATACGCCATTCTCGCCACTCGTGGCATTCGCGTTTGGTCTTGTCTGGCAGCTTGCCACCGGGTTTGCGCGAGTAAAAAAGCAGCAGTCTGACGTGGCTGAGGTGGAATTGCGCAAAGCCGCGCTTTCCGAATTTCCCGGTTTTTCGGAGTAGCGGTGAAGGTTGAGAACTTTCTCGAAACGGCCGAAAGCCTGTGGCCAGCGCGGTTAGCTGAAGACTGGGATCGCCCAGGTCTTTCCATCGGTTCACCCAAGGCGGCACTTGAGCGGGTTTTGCTTTCCGTCGACTTCACAGAAGAGGTTCTTGCCGAGGCAATCTCGGTCTCGGCGCAACTCGTCTTCACCCACCACCCGTTTTTACTAAAGGGCGTCTCTGCGGTTTCAGAAGACACCCGCAAGGGTGACCTAATCGCCAAGGCCGTGCGTGCCGGTGTCGCCGTATTCAGCGCGCACACCAACGCCGACGTTGTTGAAGATGGGGTATCGGACGTCCTAGCAAAAGCACTCGGTCTCCAAAAGGTGCGGCCGTTGGTAACCATAGAAGCTGGAATTGGGCACGGAAGGGTTGGCCTCTTACCCGCAGGATCGACCATCGGTTCACTGGTTTCCTCGCTCAACTCGAAGCTGCCACCAACGCTCCGCGGCGTTTCGTCCACGGCCCCAGCCGAGTTGGAAATTACTCGAGTCGCTCTTTGCGGCGGTGCGGGAGATTCATTCATAGACGCGGCAATCGCTGAGGGGTCAGACGTCTTTGTGACCAGTGATTTGCGGCACCACATTGCACAGGAGGCCGCGATACCGCTAGTCGATGTGTCACACTGGGCAAGCGAGTCCCTGTGGCTTGAAACGGCCGCCAACCAACTGCGCTCGCACCTCGGTCAAATCGAGTTCGTCGTTAGTTCAGTAAATACCGATCCATGGATTTTTAATCAAGGAAGCAAAACATAATGAAAGCAACACCCGGCCAACAGCAACTTCTTTTGAAAACCCATGAGCTATCGACTGAGCTACAACGTGCCAAGCGCACGCTCGCTGAGCTCGAGAGTGGTGCCGCTTTGCGCGAACTTCAGGCCGAAATGCGTGCTTCTAGTGAAGTCTTGCTTTCCGGTCAGCAGCGCTACGAGGAATTTGAGGTCGACATCGCACGAGTCTTGACCGATATCGAACTGGTTGATTCACGCATCGAACGAGACCTCGCGAGACTGGCTACCTCGAGCAATCCAAAGGACATTGGCGGAGTTCAGTCTGAGTTAGCAGCGCTGGAATCACGCAAGTCATTGCTTGAAACCAGTGAGTTGGAGTTCCTCGAGGCGCGAGACGCTGCTGGGTTTGAGGTAGCCGAGGCCAAGAAACTTCGCGACGAACTGATTGAAAAGATTGCGGCCGTCGAGGCTACGATTCACGTTGAGCTTGGCAAACTGCAGTCGTCGGTTTCGATCGTTGAGAGCGAAATCCGAGCCACTCGTTCGAGCTTGCCTGAAGACCTTATGGCTCAGTTTGATCGCAAGGCATCTCGAGGGGTGCCGATCGGTCGGCTAATCGACCGCGCCTGCGGAACCTGTCACCTGTCGCTCACCTCTGCCGTTTATTCCGACGTGATGAGTTCGGCCGAAGACGAACTGCCAACCTGTCCGAACTGCGAAGCCTTCATAGTTCGATGAGTCGGCAACTCTTAATCGAAGCGGACGGCGGTTCGCGAGGTAACCCCGGCCCGTCTGGTTCGGGTGCCGTTGTAATCGATAGTCAGACCGGGGAGCTCCTAGCCGAGATATCCAAGTTCATCGGGCTAGCGACAAACAACGTAGCCGAATACAACGCGCTCATCGCTGGCCTGGAAGAGTGCTACCGAATCGACCCTGATGCCGAAGTGCTAGTGCGAATGGACAGCAAGCTGGTGATCGAGCAGATGGCTGGAGGCTGGAAGATCAAGCACCCCGACATGCAGGCTCTCGCTATCGAGGCGCACCGAATTATTTCGGGTCGCTCGGTTACTTGGCAGTGGATCCCCAGGGAGCAGAACTCTCGCGCGGACGCGCTAGCCAATAAGGCGATGGATCAGGGAAGCAATGAGTTGTTGATTCCCGCGCACCAGGTCACCTCGGTTGCCACAGAGTTTAATCACGACCAACCGAGCTCGCTGCGGAGCCCAGTTGTGGTTGGCGAACCAGCAACGACATTAATTCTGGTTCGTCACGGCAGAACAGCGCTGACCGAAGCCCGCAAGATTTCTGGCGGCATGGGGGAGGACCCCTCGCTCTCTGTAGCTGGTATCAACGATGCAAAAGCCGCCGCAACGGCAATCTCTGATATTGGCCGTGTGGGTCCATTTGCACACCTTTCGTCTCCGGTCGTAGTCGTATGCTCGCCAATGCAACGCACCAGAGAGACCGCGACAATAATCGCCAACGCAATCGGAGCTTCAGTCGAAGTTCTTGAAGAACTTAGAGAGATAGCTTTCGGTGACTGGGACGGCCACACGAATGACGAAGTAAAAGCCAAGTGGTTCGAAGAATTTACCGCCTGGCAAGGTTCTTGGGAGGCATCGCCTCCGAATGGCGAGTCTCTAGCGGTATTTGATGATCGAGTAAAACGCGCCAAGCAGGTTATTCTCGAAAAGCATTCTGGTGCCAGCGTCGTCGTGGTTGCCCACGTGATGCCGGTACGTGGTTTTATAGCGCAGGCACTCGAAGCGGGGGCTCCCGCCTACTGGCGAACCCAAATTTCACCGGCGTCGATATCGATTATTCGCCTCTGGGGCCAGCAAGAAGCCGAAGTTCAGTTTGTGAACTTCACACAGCACCTCGGCTGAGGGTATCTTTAAACCTAGGATGGGTCGACCAGACGGCCGCGGCATTGCCGAGGAACGTCCGGGCTTCACAGAGCAAGGTGGTGGGTAACACCCACCCGGGGAAACCCGCGAGAAAGTGCAACAGAAAGTAAACCGCCGCGCAAGCGGTAAGGGTGAAACGGTGGTGTAAGAGACCACCAGCACCTCGAGTGATCGAGGTGGCTATGTAAACCTCGCCTGAAGCAAGATCAGACAGAAGGTGCTTGAGAGCTGCTCGCTCGAGCCTTCGGGTAGATCGCTAGAGGGTGCCGGCAACGGTACTCCGAGATAGATGGTCGTCACCCGAAAGGGTACAAAACCCGGCGTATCGGTCGACCCGTCCTAATTTTTACGCGTCTTTAACGGCGAGAGTTGCCGCGCCGATTATGCCTGCAGCATTCTTGAGTTCGGCCGGCACAATCGGTGTCTTCAGCTTTAGAAGCGGAAGAAACAGTTCGTGCTCCTTTGAAACACCGCCGCCCACGATGAACAAATCGGGGACGAAGAGATCCTCCAAGAGTGAGTAATAGGCCTGAAGTCTGACCGCCCAGTCTTCCCAACTCAGGCCTTCACGCTCTTTGGCCGAAAATGCTGCCAGTTTTTCGGCGTCTTGCCCATTTAGCGTAAGGTGGCCCAACTCACTATTAGGAATGAGAGTGCCGTTGTAAAGCAATGCCGCGCCGATACCGGTACCGAGAGTTGTCAAAATGGTTAGACCCTTTTGATTCCTGGCGGCACCGAATTTCGCTTCTGCAAAGCCCGCGGCATCGGCATCATTTAGCATGTGCACTTTTCGCTTTAGCGATTTTGTGAAGTGGGCGTCCGCGTCGTAGTTGATCCACTCTGAGCTGATATTCGCTGCCGACTTGGTGACACCGTGCTGAACGACGGCGGGGAAGCAGATACCTACGGGCGTTGATTTGTCGACACGAAGTTCCTGAATTATTGCACGCACCACAGCGACCATGTCGTCTGGACGTCCGCCGTCTGGAGTACCGACGCGAATTCGATCGGTCAGTAACTTTCCGCTCTTGACGTCGACGAGTGCGCCCTTGATTCCGGTGCCACCGATGTCGATGCCAATTGCCTTCTTACCCATGGATCTATTCTGACCTAGGGTAGGGTAAGTAGCTCGTAGCCACTCTCAGTGACGACCAGAGTATGTTCGAATTGCGCAGTTATCGACTTGTCTTTCGTGGTGACAGTCCAGTTATCTGCCCACATGTCCCAGCTGATGCCGCCGAGCGTAAGCATGGGCTCAATTGTGAAGACCATGCCTTCAACCATCTCGATCGCGTAATTTGGCGCGGCGTCATAATGTGGCACAACGAGACCGCTGTGAAAGCTGCGCCCAATGCCATGCCCGGTAAAATCGCGGACGACGCCGTAACCGAAACGCTTGGCGTACGATTCGATGGCTCTTCCAATTACATTTATCTGACGGCCTGGGGCGACCACTGCCAAACCTCGAAAGAGAGCTTCTTCGGTGCGTGTGACGAGGTCGGCAATTTCGGATGACACCTCGCCAACGCAGAATGTCCTATTCAAGTCGCCGTGAAAGCCATCTAGGTAAGCGGTGATGTCGATGTTTACGATATCGCCGTCTTCT
>CAIJJH010000099.1 GCA_903820955.1 uncultured Micrococcales bacterium | reverse complement strand
TCGATTTCCAAGGAAGATTTGGTCGCAAGGGCTCTAGAGTCGGCTGTCGTTCAGAACGCAATTGGCGATGGTCAGGTTATTCAGACAATTGCCACCGCGCCGAAGTTCGTCAACTTCGTAGTCAAATAATCCACAGATCGTCTCGTGCAAAGCGCTGCGCTGAGGTGTATCCGTAACCTGCACGGGTGGAATCCTTCAAAAAGCTCTTGACCGCTGTTCGAACCGGTGACCGCGCGGCATTGAGGCGATTGGCGGTCTTCGGCGTCGTCGGAATCACGGCTCTAATCCTCTTGCTCGCCAGCCTCGGTGGCACCGAAACCGGAGCGGTTGCAAGGTCCAGAACAAAAGTTGCGCAGAACGCTCTATTCGTCGCGCTGGTTGGTTGCGTGGTTCGGCCAGGCGTGTACCCGGTAGATTCAGCAACCAGGCTTTTCGAGGTGATTTCGGCCGCTGGCGGGTTCACCACGTGTGCCGACGAGGGCAGCGTCAACCTCGCGAGGCTCGTAACCGATGGCGAGCAAATCATAGTTTCTGGCAGTCTCGGCGTAACTGCAAATACCTCTGCGAGCAAACTACTTAGCCTCAACAGCGCAACCGTGACGGATCTGGAGACTTTACCTGGAGTTGGGCCAACGCTTGCCGGGCGGATCATCGATTGGAAGACCGCGAACGGCAACTTCTCAACGGTCGAAGACCTGTTGAAGGTGAGCGGTATCGGCGACAAGCTTTTCGCGAGAATTAGAACCATGGTTCGGCCTTGACGCCGGTTCTGATTGCGGCAACAGTTTGGCTTCACGTTGCTCTCGGGCCACCCCTCTCGATCGCTGTCGATGTTTTGGCCCTAACGTTCTGCCTTATTTGGTCGCGAAGAAGCCTAATTCTCGTTCTGGCGTTTGTCGTGCTGGCTCAGTTGGGGGTCAATCTCTCGACCCATCAGGAACTTCGAACACTCGCGGGGGAGTTCAGAACAGAGCAGGTTACCCTGCAGGCAACGGCAGACGGTAACGCGCTTAGCAAGGTGAGAATCCTGAATATGCCGAGTTGCAGGGTCTGTGAGGGAGCCATTGGTCAATACAGCGGAAGCCTTACGGCAGGCCAAACTGTCAATGGGAGGCTGCTGATTCGACCATCTTTCGGTTACGGCGAATTTGTTGCCAGAGGCAGAGGGCAGGTCGCCGAACCGAAGTCAAACCTCGTCACGAATATTCATAACGCATTTAGCAAACAGCTTTCGGGTCTCTCTGCCCAGTCAACCGCGCTTGTTGCCGGTTTATCCATCGGCGACACCTCCGGGCTATCCAAAGAGTTTTCTGATCAGCTAAAACAACTTTCACTTACCCACCTGAATGCTGTCTCGGGTGCGAATTGCGCGATCGTGATTGGGTTAGTGTTCTACGTCCTCGGTTTCGTGACGCGAAGGCGAAGTTTGCGAATAGTTGTAGCCCTGTGTCTTCTGGCCGGTTACGTCGAACTGGTAGGAGCCGGCGCGAGCGTTGTCAGGGCGGCAATCATGGCATCAATCGTTCTGCTTGCCTTCGCGAGAGGAGTTTGGCCACTCGGCGCACTCTGCAACACGGCATCAGTCATGCTAATTTTTCAACCGAACTTCGCCACAGATTATGGTTTCGCACTTTCGGTGTTTGCTACCGCTGGAATCCTAGTTCTCGCACCAGCTATACATGAACGCCTGAAGGTCAGAATCCCGAGCGCCTTGTCGCTGGCGCTCTCGGTTACGGTTGCCGCCCAACTCTGGTGCATGCCGATTCTGCTCGGTTTGCAGGGCGGTGTGCCAACTTATGCGGTCTTCGCTAACCTCTTAGCCGAGCCCGTGGTTGCGCCGATAACGATTTTCGGAATTTTGGCAGCAGCCATCTGTATTCCACTTCCGTCACTCGCTCACCTGTTGATCTGGTTGG
>CAIJJH010000098.1 GCA_903820955.1 uncultured Micrococcales bacterium | reverse complement strand
CTTGACGGCGTTTCTGTCTAGACCCTGCTCGTCATCAATTACCGGCATGAAGGTACCGGTGGTGAAGTCTTCGACCGAGGACGAAGCCGCCTTTAGGCGAAGCATCGACTTAGGCGAGAAAACAATTAGCGGGCGACGAGGCGTGGTGTAGGCCTGTCGACGCAGCAGGTGGAAGTGCGAAGCCGGTGTCGACGGCTGAGCCACGGTCATGTTGTTTTCGGCGCAAAGCTGCAGGTAACGCTCGATGCGGGCCGAAGAGTGGTCTGGACCCTGGCCCTCGTAGCCGTGCGGTAGTAGCAGGACCACACCGGAGTGCTGACCCCACTTTTGCTCGGCGGAAGAGATGAACTCGTCGATGATTGTCTGGGCACCGTTGGCGAAGTCGCCGAACTGAGCCTCCCAGAGAACCAAAGCGTTTTCGTCTTCGACCGAGTAGCCGTATTCGAAGCCCATCGTTGCGTACTCGCTCAGGAGTGAGTCGTAGATGTAGAACTTGGCTTGGTCGACGCTCAGGTTACGAAGCGGCATCCACTCCTGACCGTTGACTCGGTCGTGGAAAACGGCGTGACGCTGCACAAAGGTGCCGCGACGACTGTCTTGGCCGGCCATTCGAACACGCTTGCCCTCGACCAAGAGCGAACCGAAGGCCAGCAGTTCGCCGAATCCCCAGTCGATTCCGCCTTGGCGACTCATTTCGAGTCGCTTTTCGAGCAGTTGCTGGAGTTTTGGGTGAACGGTGAAGCCTGGCGGTTGGTTGTTGTGGGCGTTACCGATCAATTCGACAACCTCGCGGGAGATTGCAGTTTCGTGCGCGATCACAGGGTGGTCGCTTGCGGTGGTGCCGATTCCAATCGGGCGAGGGGTCAGCTCCACCGGCTGCTGCATCGCGGCATGCACCTCGGTGAAGGCATTCTCGAGCTGCGACTGGAATGTGGCGTTTGCTGCTTCAAACTCTTCGCGAGTGATGTCGCCTCGGCCGACCAGCGATTCTAGGTACAGCGTTCGAACGGAGCGCTTGGCCTCGATCAGGTTGTACATCAGTGGCTGGGTCATCGAAGGGTCGTCGCCCTCGTTGTGACCGCGCCGACGGTAGCAGACGAGGTCGATGATGACGTCCTTTTTGAATGTCTCTCGGAACTCGAAGGCAAGCTGTGCCACACGAACCACGGCCTCTGGGTCATCGCCGTTCACGTGGAAGATTGGAACCTGGATTCCCTTCGCGATGTCGGTCGCGTAGGTCATCGAACGTGCCTGGCTTGGCGGGGTGGTGAAGCCAACCTGGTTGTTGATCACGATGTTGATGGTTCCGCCAACCTTGTAGCCGCGAAGCTGCGACATGTTGAGAACCTCGAAGACGACTCCCTGACCGGCGAAGGCTGAATCGCCGTGAATCAGAACTGGCAGGAACGGGTAGACGCCTTCTGCGGTGCCGTTGACCTGGTCAACCTTGGCGCGAACGATTCCCTCAAGAACCGGGTTGACCGCTTCGAGGTGAGACGGGTTCGCAGCGAGAGTGACTCCGACGGTTGCGCCGTTTGGTGCGGTGAAGGTGCCCTCGGTGCCCAAGTGATACTTGACGTCACCGGAGCCTTGAACGGTCTTGGTGTCGATGTTGCCCTCGAACTCGCGGAAAACCTGCGCGTAGGTCTTGCCGGCGACGTTGGTGAGCACGTTGAGGCGACCACGGTGAGCCATGCCGATGTTGACTTCTCGAAGTCCGGAGTTGGCAGCTGCCTGCAAGATTGCGTCTAGAGCTGCGATGGTGGATTCGCCGCCCTCTAGCGAGAAACGCTTCTGGCCGACGAACTTGGTCTGCAAGAAGGTTTCGAAGGCTTCCGATTCGTTGAGTTTTTCTAGAATGCGCAACTGCTCTTCGCGAGTTGGCTTGGCGTAAGGGCGCTCGAGCTTGTCTTGGAACCACTGTCGTTGCTCTGGGTCCTGAATGTGCATGTACTCCACGCCGACGGTTCGGCAGTAGGAGTCGCGAAGGATCTTGTAGATTTCGCGGAACTGCATCTTCGACTTTCCACCGAAGCCAGCGGTTTTGAACTCGCGGTCGAGATCCCAGAGACTCAGGTGATGAGTGAGGATGTCTAGGTCAGGGTGCGAACGCTGGACGTACTCGAGCGGGTCGATGTCGGCCATCAGGTGGCCGCGAACTCGGTAGGCGTTGATCATTTCTTGAATGCGAGCAGCCTTCGAGCGGTCGTCGCTGTCGTCCTGTGAAAAGTCGCTGACCCACTTGACCGGCTCGTAAGGGATTCGCAGGTCGGAGAAGATTTCTTCGTAGAAACCGCGCTCGCCGAGCAATAGTTCGTGGATCTTCTTTAGAAACTCGCCCGAGCCGGCGCCTTGGATCACCCGGTGGTCGTAGGTCGAGGTGAGTGTGATGGTCTTTGAGATGCCCATCTTTGTGAGGTGTTCCTCGCTCATGCCGGCAAATTCGGCAGGGTAGTCGAGAGCTCCAGCGCCGACGATGCAACCGGCACCCTTCATTAGGCGCGGAACCGAGTGAACCGTGCCAATACCGCCAGGGTTGGTCAGCGAGATGGTCGAACCGGCAAAGTCGGTAGCGGTTAGTTTGTTGTCGCGAGCACGCTTGACCAGTTCTTCGTAGGCGGCCAAGTACTCGGCAAAGTTGAGGCGTTCGGCTTTTTTGATGTTCGGCACTAGAAGAGCACGTGTGCCGTCTTCCTTCGGGATGTCGATTGCCAAGCCCATGTTGATATGGGCCGGGCTAACTACCACTGGCTTTTCATCGACGATGTCGTAGAAGACGTTCTGGCTCGGGAACTCCTTGAGCGCGCGAATAATCGCAAAACCCAGGATGTGCGTGAACGAAACCTTGCCACCGCGAGTGCGACCGAGGTGCGAATTGATGACGATTCGGTTATCGATCAAAAGCTTTGCTGGGATGGTGCGAACGCTGGTTGCTGTTGGAACGCTAAGGGACGCGTCCATATTTGTCACCAGCGACTTCTGCATGCCCTTGAGGACCGTCACGGTGTCTTCACCATCTTCAACGACGTCAATGGAACCCGTTACCGGTGCCTGTGCTGGAATCGGCTGTGACCTTGGTTCAACACGTGTGGTCTTCGCGATTAGTTGTGTGTCGGTGGTTGGAGCGGCCTCTGTGACGGCGGTGGGTGCAGGCGCAGGGTTTGGAGTGAGGGTCTGCATCGATTGGAAACGCTCGAGAATGGGCCACCACTCTCTATCGACAGCGTCGGGGTTCACCTTGTACTGTTCGTACATTTCTTCTACAAGCCATGCATTGGCTCCGAATTCGCCTTCGGCTTCTGGAGTTTGTCCTGGAGTCGACAGAGTAACCACCTCAAATTTTGTGCTGAACGACGTCGTTCCTGACACCTAGCCTACCGCCTGTTTGGCGAGGCTATGCTTAGAGAACATATGGATAATGCTTGGTGGATGCTCGCTCTGGGGGTTTTGCTGACCTTAGGCACTGGCGTTTTTGTGGCCAGCGAGTTTTCGATGGTCAGCCTCGAACGCAATGAGGTCGAGGCGCGCGCCGCCAAGGGCGAAAAGGGCCTTGCCAACACGATCCGGGCCCTCCGAAAAACCAGTACCCACCTCTCGGGAGCGCAACTCGGCATAACCCTGACCACCATGCTCACTGGCTTTTTGGCCGAGCCAGCTCTCGCCAAGCTTCTAGGCCCGTCGCTTGCTCAGTTGGGTTGGAGCGCAGCCACCCAGAAGGCCGTTTCTCTTGTTCTAGGCATGATTATCGCGACCCTGTTTTCGACCGTAATCGGCGAATTGGTGCCCAAAAAGCTCGCGCTAACACTGCCGCTAAAGGTCAGCAAGGTCGTGGCCGGTTTTCAGCTCCTGTTCACCTGGTTGTTCACCTGGATGATCGTTATTTTGAACAAGACCGGCAACTCGATCGTTCGCCTCTTCGGCATCGAACCGAAAGAGGAACTCTCATCGACTAGGACTGCCGAGGAGCTCACCTCACTGGTTAGGCGTTCGGCAATTCTCGGTGCACTCGACCAGCAAACGGCAACGCTGCTAACCAAGACCCTTGCTCTGAGCCAGCTCGTGGCCGCCGATGTGATGACTCCGCGGCCCCGAATGCACAGCATCGATCGCGAATCTACCGTTGCCGACGTCATCGCGCTTTGCAACAAGACCGGTCACAGCAGGTTTCCGGTGCTCGATGGCTCTAGCGATGACGTAATTGGCGTGGTCCACGTCAAGCAAGCTGCCGCGGTGCCTCGTGAAAAGCGTGCCAGCGTGCCGGTGAGCGCTATTTCATCCGAGGCTTTACGTGTTCCCGAAACCATGCCCCTAGAGGCGCTAATGGTTGAACTTCGTGGCAAAGGCCTTCAGCTCGCAATCGTGATTGACGAATACGGCGGCACAGCGGGTCTGGCAACACTCGAAGACCTAATCGAAGAACTGGTCGGCGAATTGGTAGACGAACACGACCGCGCTCGTGCTGGCATCACCAGGGGAGCTAACAGCTCGGTACTGTTCCCGGGCATGATCCGCCCGGACGAGTTGGCCGAGATGGCCGTGCGCGTGCCCGATGACGGCGCCTACGAAACCGTGGCCGGCTACATCATGAGCAAGATCGGTCGAATCCCGGCGGTTGGCGACGAACTAGAGATCGATGGCGGAACCTTGCGCGTCGAGCGCATGGACGGCCG
>CAIJJH010000097.1 GCA_903820955.1 uncultured Micrococcales bacterium | reverse complement strand
CCTCGTCGCCCGCTAATTGTTTTCTCGCCTAAGTCGATGCTTCGCCTAAAGGCGGCTTCGTCCTCGGTCGAAGACTTCACCACCGGTACCTTCATGCCGGTAATTGATGACGAGCAGGGTCTAGACAGAAACGCCGTCAAGCGGGTCATTTTCTGCTCCGGCAAGGTCTACTGGGATCTTCTTGCCGAGAGTGAGAAGCGTGGCACGCGCGACACGGCAATCGTGCGCGTCGAGCAGCTCTACCCGACCCCTGTCGACGAGATTAAGACGATATATGCCGGTTACCCGAACGCGGAGTTGGTTTGGGCTCAGGACGAACCCGCCAACCAAGGACCTTGGACCTACATTGGCCTGTTCCTACCGAAGTACATGAACGGACAGGTTGCCAAGCTGGTTTCGCGGCCTGCGAGCGCTTCACCTGCCACAGGTTCGGCTAAGCGCCATGCCGCCGAGCAGGCCGACCTAGTCGCGAGAGCGTTCGACGCCTAGCCATGGCTAAGCGAATCATTCGCATCATCGTCTTGGGCGACCTTTTGGTCAGCCCCAGCGGCGACCCGCGCGGCTTGGGCTGGCTCGGGCGCGTGCTTTCTCGCTCATTCAGCGACGAACTAACCTTCGAAGTCATCGCACTGCCAGTGCCGAACGAAACCACCGCGCAACTTGGTGAACGCTGGTGGGGTGAGGTTGAGAGGCGAATTAGCGGAGCCGACGAGATTCGTTTGGTTGTCGCTCTCGGAAACACCGACCCGGCTGCCGGCATCTCGATCTCTCGAAGTCGCCTCAACCTTGCCACCATCCTTGACGATGCACGCAAGCGTCACCTAGAGCCATTTGTGGTTGGGCCGGCTCCTAGCCGTTTCGAAGAGCAAAACGCCGAAATCGAGCATCTCGCTTGGGGTTTTGAAGACGTGGCTACCAGAAGGCAGATTCCGTTCGTGGACTGCTTCAAACCACTCGTCGAACACGAGGGTTGGCGCAGTGAAATGGCCGATTCCGATAACGGGGTTCCAGGCCAAGTTGGGCACGGGCTTATCGCCTGGCTGGTTTTGAACCGCGGTTGGAACGAGTGGCTGGGGTTAGCCGAAGCCTAGTGTTGAATGTCGTTTAGATCGATTGAACGAATTCGCTCGAGAATCTTTTCGGCGATTTCCTCGGCCGGTGTTTCGGTGCAAGACATCTGAATCGTTCGGTTGAGGGCGGCCTCAAAGTCATACTCCCACTCGCAGTGGTCGCAGTTGGCGATGTGAGTGGTGATCGACTCCAGCTCGGCCTCGCTCAGCTCCTTCTGCAGATACTCGTGAACGTGCCGTTTGGTTTCTTCGCAGTTCATTACCTTTTCGGTCATGACTCTTCGCCTTCCACGTTGTACCCCTCTGATTTAGCGAATTCCGCTAACAGTTTGCGTAGCTTTGCCTTGCCTCGGTGCAAGCGGCTCATTACGGTGCCGATTGGAACTTCCAGTTGTTCGGCTATTTCGGCGTACGAAAGCTGCTCGACGATCGCCATGAAGACCACCGAACGAAATTCGGGGCTAAGTGCGCGCATCGCGGCATTGACTTCTTTTGATGAAAGCGCTTTGAGCGACTCGACTTCTGCCGAAAGCTCCTTGACCGCACTCATGCTCTCGGCGGAGCCCAACTGCCAATCTTCGAGATCGTCTAGGCCTCCGACGGCCTTGTCTTTTTTCTTCTTGTTGAATTTGTTGATATAAGTGTTTCTCAAAATGGTTGAGAGCCAGCTTTTCAGCTCGGTGCCTTGCTCAAACTGGTGCCAGGCCTTGAAGGCCTTTATGAAGGTTTCTTGAACCAGGTCTTCGGCGTCGTAGTAGTTTCCCCTGGTATTTTTTAGGGCTGCCGAGTACAGGTATGGCGCTAGAGGCATGGCCTGCTCCTCAAACTGGATACGTTTCGCTTCGGCATCTAGCGGTGTTGCCTCTTCAGTCATCAAGCCAAAGTCTATGGCCGAATCGTAAAACCCCAAAGTAATGGTCAAGTGGCTCCTTCTCGTTGCTGGTAATTTTGTAACACATGAGTTCAGATCTTTATTCCAACAACCTGGATGCCCCCTTGGCCAGTGGCGCTATCAGCGCGTCGGTTGAGTTGCCTGGCTCAAAATCGCTGACCAACCGCGAACTGGTGCTTTCGGCGCTGGCAATCGAGCAAACCCGACTTACCGGCGCCCTGGTTTCGCGAGACAGCGCACTTATGATCGCTGCACTCCAGCAACTTGGCGCCAAAGTTGACGATGCAAGCGGCACAAGTCCAACCGTTCACCCGGCTACGCTTTCCGGCGATGCAACTATTGACTGCGGTTTAGCGGGTACCGTGATGCGATTTGTTCCACCGGTATCGGTGCTGAACCGTGGAATTACAAAATTTGACGGGGACGAAGCTGCCAGGCGACGGCCGATGAAAACCACCATCGATAGCCTTCGAGCTCTCGGTGCGGTGGTCGAGAATCAAGACGGCGCACTACCTTTCGAAGTGCACGGGCTAGGCGCGGTTTCGGGTGGCGAAATCACCATCGATGCGTCCAGCTCGAGTCAGTTCGTCTCAGGCCTGCTACTTGCCGCACCTTGCTTCGAAAACGGCATCACCCTGCGTCACAGGGGCGAACACCTGCCGTCTATGCCGCACATCGAAATGACTCTGCAATGCCTCAGAGAGCGCGGAATCAGCGTTTCTGAGCCCGAACCGCTGGTTTGGCGGGTCGAACCCGGTGCAATCTCGGGCGGCACCAAGTCAATCGAGCCGGACCTCTCAAACGCCGGGCCCTTCCTGGCTGCCGCGATGGTCGCTGGCGGCAGCGTCACGATTCCCGGTTGGCCAACCAAAACCACCCAGGTCGGCGACGAATTCGACGGAATCCTGCAGCAGCTAGGCGCTCAGATTTCTAGGGATGAGCATGGGCTGACCCTCACCGGCAACGGCGAAATCCTAGGCGTAGATATCGACCTATCGATCGGCGGCGAACTCGCTCCGGTCATAGCCGGTTTGGCTACCCTCGCGACCACCCCGAGTCGCCTTCGCGGCATCGCCCACCTGCGCGGTCACGAAACCGACAGGCTCTCGGCCCTCGCCACCGAAATAAATCGAATCGGCGGCGACTGTGAAGAAACCGAGGACGGACTAATCATTCGGCCTTCTAACAAACTTCACGGTGGCCTGTGGCACACCTACGAGGATCACCGCATGGCTACCACAGGCGCAATCATTGGGCTCCGGGTGCCCGGCATCGAAATCGAAAACATCGGCACAACGGCTAAGACCATGCCGAATTTCACGCAGCTTTGGCTCGCGATGCTGGGCCAAAAGTGAGTTGGCTTTACGAGCCGGAAGACGGCGGGCACGACCTCGACGAGACTGATGTGAAGATTCGCCCAAACCCCAAGGGCAACAAGCCTCGAACCAAAAACCGACCTAGTTACAAGGACGCACTAGTCGGAATGGTGACGGGTGTCGACTTGGGTCGATATCACGTCCTGCTAGAAGACGACCGCAGCGTCATGGCAACTATGGGTAAAGAGTTGCGCAAAGACGGCGCCGTGGTGGGCGATCGAGTGGCCCTGGCTGGCGACACATCAGACACTCAGGGTGCACTCTCGCGAATCGTTCGAGTAGAGCCGCGCACATCGTTGCTGCGCAGAAGCGCCGATGACAGCGACCAAGTCGAGCGCGTGATCGTGGCAAACGCGACCCAGATGGCCATCGTCGTGGCCATTGCGAACCCGGAACCCCGAACCCGACTGGTCGACCGCTATCTGGCGGCGGCCTTCGATGCTGGTCTGAAACCGATTTTGATCATCACGAAAACCGATCTGGCCTCGACCGAAGAATTCTTGAAAAACTTTGAAGGCCTCAGCATTCCCGTGGTCGAAACCCGTTCGGATACGCCAAACCTCGAAGCCGTCCACGCGCTACTGGCAAACAACATGACCGTCATGGTCGGCCACTCGGGCGTCGGCAAGTCCACGCTGGTGAATGACTTGGTGCCAGGCACATTCAGGGCCACCGGTGTGGTCAACGAGGTCACCGGCCGCGGTCGACACACGTCCTCTTCGGCACGCGCGATAAAGCTCCCCGAGGGTTGGATCATCGACACCCCGGGAGTGCGCTCATTCGGTCTTGGGCACGTGAAGCCAGAAAACCTACTCAAGTCGTTCGAGGATCTGAGCCGCCTCGCCGAGGAATGCCCCCGCGACTGCAGCCACCTCGAGGGTTCACCAGACTGCGCACTCGACGAAGCTGTGGCCGAGGGCGCTGTTTCGGCAATGCGTCTGGATTCGCTCAGACGTTTGATGAGCTCACTTTCGACGGCGGGTAATCTCTAATCGTGACTTACACCGAAGACCTAGCGCTAGCCCTGGAGCTAGCCGACATTGCCGATGCCATCACACGCGCGCGTTTCTTGGCCCAAGATTTGCTGGTCGAAAAGAAGCCGGACGCTACAGAGGTAACCGACGCCGACCGCGCGACCGAATTGGCCATCAAGGAAATGCTCGCCCAAGAACGGCCCGAAGATGGCGTTATCGGCGAAGAATTCGGCACCAGCGTTGGCAATAACCGTGTTTGGATCATCGACCCCATCGACGGCACCGCCAACTTCATGCGCGGAGTCCCAGTTTGGGCTACCCTGATCGCCCTAGCCATAGACGGCAAGCCGGTTGTATCGGTGGTTTCTGCGCCCGCTCTCGATCGTCGCTGGTGGGCTGCTCCAGGCATCGGGGCAAGAACCGTCGAGATTAATGGCGCGGTTCGCGAGCTGAGCGTTTCAAAGGTTGCGCAGTTAGAGGACGCGTCGATCAGTTACAACAACTTGAAACTGTGGGATCGCTCAGGGCTTCTGGGTGGGCTCTTGAGCCTGACCCGCAAGGTTTGGCGCACTCGTGCCTATGGAGACTTCTGGAGCTACATGCTGCTCGCCGAGGGAGCGCTGGACGTAGTTGCCGAGCACGACCTAAAGATTTACGATATCGCGGCGCTTGTGCCGATCGTCGAGCAAGCCGGCGGGCGCCTCACCGCGATTGACGGCGAACTCACCGAGACGACTTCGTCGGTCTTGGCAACCAACGGCTTGCTACACGAAGCTAGTTCTGCGGAAATCCTAGGTTGATTCCGCCGTGGCTAGGGTCTAGCCACCTTGAGGTGACCGCCTTGCCACGAGTGAAGAAGTGCACGCCTTCGACTCCGTGGGCCTTGGTGTCGCCAAACAGAGAGTTCTTCCAGCCGCCGAACGAGTAATAGGCAACCGGCACCGGAATCGGCACGTTGATGCCGATCATTCCGACCTCGACCTCGTTCTGGAATCTGCGGGCGGCTCCGCCATCGTTGGTGAAAATCGCAGTGCCGTTGCCGAAGGCGCCGGAGTTGATCAGGGCTAGGCCCTCTTCGTAACTCTTTACGCGAACCACCGAGAGCACCGGACCAAAAATCTCCTCGGTATAAACCTTCGAAGTGGTCGGGACCTTGTCGATCAGGGTTGGGCCGAGCCAGAAGCCGTTGGCATCGCCATCGACCTGAACTCCACGCCCATCAACCACGACGGTAGCGCCGTCGGCTGCCGCAATGTCGATGTAACTGGCAACCTTGTCGCGGTGTTCACGAGTCACCAGCGGGCCCATGTCGCAGTTTCTGCGGCCGTCACCTGTTCGAAGCGTCGACATACGCGAGACAATCTTCGGAATCAAGGCGTCGGCAACCGGTTCAACGGCAACCATCACCGAAATCGCCATGCAGCGCTCTCCCGCGGAGCCAAAACCCGCGTTAATCGCCGAATCGGCAACAAGCTCAAGGTCGGCATCGGGCAAAACGAGCATGTGATTCTTCGCGCCACCCAGAGCCTGCACCCGCTTGCCGTTCGCCGTGCCAGTTTCGTAGACATATTTGGCAATCGGTGTCGAACCAACGAAAGAAATCGAGGCGACGTCCGGGTTTTCGAGCAGACCATCGACGGCCTCCTTGTCACCCTGAACAACATTGAACACACCGTCGGGTAGACCGGCCTCCTTGAGCAACTTGGCGATCCAAATGCTCGCGCTCGGCGCCTTTTCGGATGGCTTCAAAATAACAGTGTTGCCGGCGGCTATTGCCAGCGGGAAGAACCACATTGGCACCATCGCGGGAAAGTTGAACGGACTTATGATTCCGACGACGCCGAGCGGCTGGCGAATCTCGTAGACGTCAACCCCGGTCGAAGCGTTTTCGGTGAACGAACCCTTGAGGAGGTGGGGGATTCCGGTTGCAAATTCCACGATCTCTTGCCCGCGCGTAATCTCGCCAAGCGCGTCCGAGATGACCTTGCCGTGTTCTGCGGTGATTAGCTCCGCCAACTCTCCCTTTCGGGCGTTTAGCAGCTCGCGAAAGGCAAACATGACCTGCTGGCGCTTGGCTAGCGAGGCATCTCGCCAAGCCGGATAAGCCTTCTTGGCAGCGGCAACCGCTTCGTCCAACTCGGCGCGACTCGAAAGCCCAACGCGCTTGGTCTCTATGCCGAGAGCAGGGTCGTAAACGGCCGCGGTTCTGCCACTGGTCGATTCGGCGACCCGCCCATTGATCCAATTCGAAGTCATGGCTTCAGTTTAGAACTGATGTAACAAGTTGAAACACTCGGCAAGCTCTCAGGCTTTGGGGGCAAAATCGAAGTATGACTGTCTACAACAACATCACCGAAGCGTTCGGCAACACTCCCCTGGTTCGACTGAACCGAATCACCGATGGGGCAGCCGCCGAGGTTTACGCAAAGCTCGAGTTTTACAACCCGTCATCATCGGTCAAGGACCGTCTCGCTATCGCAATGGTCGACGCCGCCGAGGAAACTGGCGAGCTGAAGCCCGGTGGCTCAATCGTTGAGGCAACCTCGGGCAATACCGGCATCGCACTGGCGATGGTTGGAGCAGCCCGCGGTTACAAGGTCATCCTCACGATGCCAGACAGCATGAGCATTGAGCGTCGCACCCTGTTGCGAGCCTACGGAGCCGAACTAGTTCTCACCCCTGCCGCCGAGGGCATGAAAGGCGCGGTCTCGAAGGCTGAAGAGCTTTCGGCAAGCACCGGAGCAATTGCGGTTCGTCAATTCGCTAACCCGGCTGGGCCCAAGATCCACCGCGAAACCACGGCTGCCGAGATTTGGCGCGACACCAATGGAGAGGTCGACATCGTGGTGGCTGGCATCGGCACCGGCGGAACCATCACAGGTATTGGTCAGGCTCTCAAGGCCTTAAACCCAAACATCAAGATCATCGCGGTTGAGCCTGCCGCCTCACCAATTCTCAATGGCGGGAGCCCGGCGGGTCACCCGATTCAGGGAATCGGAGCCAACTTCGTCCCCGAGGTTCTAGACACCGACATCTACGACGAGGTTTTGGATGCCCCGAGCGAGGCTGCGTTTGCCTACGCGAGACGCTTGGCCGCGGAGGAAGGTATTCTTGGAGGTATCTCGTCCGGCGCTGCAGCCTGGGGAGCATCGCAAATCGCGAATCGTCCTGAAAACGCCGGTAAAAAGATTGTTGTGATTTTCGCCTCGTTTGGCGAGCGTTACCTTTCGACCGCTCTGTACAAGGACCTAATCGAGAGCTAGGTAACATCATCCGTTTCGGCGAAAACATCAGAGCAGGTCTTGAAAGAGACCCAGCGTCTCGTCACGCATTAGAGGTAATTCTTACCTCACCCGGGCTACACGCTCTCTGGAACCACCGCCAAGCAAACCTCCTCTGGACGCTTCGACTCAAAACTCTTGCCCGAATGTGGGCATACGCAGGCCGCATCGCCACAGGAATCGAGATTCACCCGGCCGCCAAGATTGGCCGGAGACTAGTAATCGATCACGGAATGGGCATCGTGATCGGCGAAACCGCGGTGGTTGGCGACGACGTCCTTCTCTATCACGGGGTGACTTTAGGTGCTAAGAGTGCTACCAGGGGCAAACGGCATCCAACCGTCGGCAACCGAGTCGTGATTGGCGCTGGAGCAATCGTCATCGGCAATGTCACCTTGCATGACGATTCGATTGTTGGAGCTGGGTCGGTAGTCACCAAGGACGTGGCAAACGGGGTCACCGTAATCGGTAACCCCGCTCGCACTATCTAGAGAACTTTTAGTCTCTCTTGCCCTTTGCCTTAGGAGGTTTCGGTGCGTGGCAAGACTTTAGGGCTTGAGTTCTGTCCTGGGTAGCCGTGCGAATAGCCTTGCGCGCTGCCTCATTAGCATCGCGTTGAGCCTTCAAGAGAACTCGCTGAGCTGCAACAACTGCCTTAGCTGCTTTGGCCTCTAATTTGGCTGCGTCAAGCGCTGCCTTCTTTTCAACCGAAGTTGGATCAACCTTTAGGGCTTCCTTTGCGGCGACTACCTTGTCATGGGCAACCTTTAGGGCATCCTTAGCTGCCTTTACGACGGCCTTTTGAGCAGCAATTGCTGCTTCGGCTGCCACGTTAGCCTCTGATACCGAAGAGTTGTAGGTCGAGTTAGTGTCATTTACGTAATTGCCGTAAGCGTTGCTCAGGTTTGCGTAGTCGGCTGCCGAATTCGTTGCCGTGGAAGAAACGGTTGGGCAAGGAACGCGGTTTTCGTGACCGGTTGCAAATGCACCAGTGCCGATAATCAGCGAAACGCTGAATGCTGCAGCAATCGTCGTTTTGGTTAGTTTGTTCATTTCTGCCTTCCGAGGAGCGAGTTTTCGCTTGTCTCTATTTCACAGCAAACCCTTTGTGAAAAGTTTGTGAAACTCACTAGAGGTGTCTGTGGAGTTTGCCAGAGCGCGCGCACTCTGGTTGGCTAAAGCCATGGCCCTAATTCTTGTAGTCGATGACGAACCTGGCGTAGCTGAGATGGTCAGTGATGCGCTGGCATTAGCCGGACACCAGACAATAATTGCTGGTGATGGATTCTCGGCACTAGCAATCCTCCGTGACCGACTCCCAGACCTCCTTATCACCGATGTGAACATGCCAAAACTAGACGGCTTCGAACTGCTCGAGCGGCTTCGGTCATCTGGCAACGACATTCCCGCAATCGTGTTGACCGCGAGATCCGAAAAGAAAGACCTCGCCGAGGCCTTCACAACCGGCGCCGACGACTACCTGCCAAAACCCTTTGTCTTGCAAGAACTGATCCTGCGCGTCAACGCTGTTTTGCGCAGAAGCGGACTTCTCTCGGCAGGCAAAATACTCGAGTGTGGTCCAATCCGAGTTATCGACGATGAACGCGCGGTCGAGGTAAACGACGAGCGCGTCCAACTCACCCGCACCGAATACCGCCTACTCGTCGAGCTAATGGAGCGCAAGGGCAAGTTGGTCAGAAAACGAGACCTGCTGGAAAACATTTGGGGAATGGGCTTCGCCACCGGCGCTACCGTCGTCGACACCTATATTTCTTATCTCAGACGCAAACTGCACACCGCCGATTGGAACGGAATCAAGACAATCCGCGGTGAGGGCTTCACCATCTCCGATAACTGATGAAGTTAACCACCAAGGTTTATTTGGCGACAGCGCTTGTGGCCACTCTAGGGGCCGCAACCCTAGGTTCGGCATCCATCGTCCTCGGTTACCAAGGTGAAAGAACCGTAATCTCTAAGTCTCTCAAGAGCGATGTCGCTATGGTTGATCCAACCAACTTGGACGCGCTAGACGACGCCCTAATATCGGCCCAAAGCAGTCAGGTGCCGGTTTCGATTGCCTTCATTGATGCCCAACGGAGACTAAGCGTTATTGCGAGTGACGGCCCAAAGATTACCGAATCCCCGGCGGCAGCAGCATTACTTGCCTCCCAAGGCAAAGCGATCGAGCAAGGTGATCGACTCATTTCGACCTTGAAACTAGAACAAGGAGGCTACCTGGTTTTTGAGACATCATTTGCGAGCGCAAACACAAATCTTGGCAAAAACATCCAAGGACTAGTGGCCATATATCTGGCCACTCTCGCACTCATGGTTGCCCTGGTCTGGTTGACACTAAGACGTGACCTGCGGTCCATAAAGATCATTAACTCTGCTGCTCTGCGAATTGCCGACGGAGACCTGAGCTCGAGTATCCCCAACAAAATAGGCAATTCTGAAATCGCGGGCCTCGCGCGCTCCCTCAGAAAGATGGTTGAAAGGCTTAGCGACGCGCTCGAAGTCGAGAAGCGAAGCAAACTCTCGATGGAAAGTTTCGTAGCCGACGCCTCCCATGAACTCAGAACCCCGCTAACCGTGATTCGAGGCTACAGCGAACTGTTGACTCAAGGTGACGCGGCTCTTCGAAAGAGCGCCAGCGAAAAAATCGTCCGCGAAGTCGACAAGATGAGCGTTCTGGTTGGTGACCTTCTATTATTGGCGAGGCTCGGCGAAGTTGGAGCAGCTCAGCTGCAGTGGATCGAAATCGACACGTTGGTTCGGGAAGCCTTCGATGATTTACTAATTCTCAATTCAAAACGTTCAATTAAATTGACACTTGCAAAAGTGGCCATCAGAACTGACCCAGACCTGGTTGCCAAGTTTCTTAACAACGTGACTTCAAACATCCATCGCTACGTGCCAGTTAGCGCGAAGGTTGAGGTCAGCCTGAAAAAGAGCGGTGGAAAAATCTTGTTAGCCATCGAGGATGGCGGCTCAGGGTTACCAGACGGCGCCTACGAAAAAGGAATTCGCAGTTTCAAACGGTTTGATTCATCAAGATCAAAGCAAGCTGGTGGCACAGGCTTAGGAATGAGCATTATGGGTGCAATCGCCGAATCTCTCGGCGGAAGTGTCGAACTCTCCAAATCCAAACTGGGTGGGCTCTCGATTCGACTGCAACTACCCGCTAAATAAAGCCAGCAAGTTTCATCGTTACGAGCAAGATCACCGGTCCACCGAAGCGATAGATGAACCTGAACTTGTCGCGCTTAAGTGGTTTCTCCTCAGCATTTCGACCATGGCGACCAAATAGTGATATGAAAGAAAGCAAAACCATTGGAATCGGCAGTAGAGCAAAAGACCACTGGGCGCGGTCGGGGGTATTGCCTAGAACGGTGCCGATAAACGCTGATGAGACCGAAGCGATTAGCAAAGTGAAAGCTAACCCCGGCACGCCACTAGGTAAAATAACCCACAACCTACGCGAATTGGGAAACTTGTCGCTAAACCAGCCCAGCAAGGTTGGTATTGCGAAAAGTATCGCGCCTACCCAAACCTGCCAGCTAGAGCCAACAATTGCTGCAGTGACGAATACAAACAACCCCACGCGCAAACAGAGCGCTGCACTGCGTTGAAATAGGTTTGGGTCTGGCACTTCGGTCGGCGAGATCACGTTGAGCCTAGCCGGGAACCACTTGCAGGCGACTTCTTCGAGAACTATACGTGCGGCAATCGCACTGGCAATCGCGACAGCGATGTCACTCAAGTGATTAGCAACCACCAAAGTGCGGCCCGCTAGAGCCGGGAGTGTGCTGATCATTGTCGCCGCGGTCCAACCAGAGAAAAAGGTCAAGACTGCGAAATCAACGACTCGCTCCCAGAAGAGCGAAAGCGAAACTATCCCTTGTCGTCGGACAGCTCTGAATCCCAGAGAGATGATTACAGGGCCGAAGCAAAGAACCATTACACCAAGCAAAAGTCGAATGTCGTTCGCCGAGTGAATACCGTAAATCGAAATCAGGCCGATCCCGAGAGTTAGTGAGGCAAGCAACCCGGCTAGCGCATCGAATACTCCAAGAACCGAAATCAGGAGAAGCCATGTCCAAGCCGGGACCAAGCCGTCGTGATTTGAATCCAGCAGGGCCATTACCGCCAAAGAAATCCCCGCCGCCGGCGACAGAGTCCAAAAAATTCCAAAAATTGCGCGAAGGTATGCTCCATCGTTCAACGCTTTGGCCAAAATTGGAGAGAGCCGAGCGAAGAAAACGGTCGCATTGTGAGTTTTACGGTCAAAGAACCGCATCCACCGAGGCCTAAAGATTCGAGCCCGGTCACCGGCATGTTGATGCATGGCTTCAAACGTGTCGATGCTGGCGTCAATGTTTGCCAAAGAGCCAGGATCCGAGCTTGAATTGTTGGCGCTGTTTGGTTGTGAGGTTCCCCCTCGCCCGGCCCCCGCGGAAGAACCGGCTCCTGCCGAGGCTCCGGCTGCAGCACCCGCTCCAGCCGCCGCGGCGCCTGCCGCCGCGACCGACGCGGCAACGGCAACGACTGCGGTAGTCGTGGTTGCGACGGCCTTAATGCCCTCGGGGGATGCCATGGGATTGAAGGGTTTCGATGGCGCGTTATCGTCACCGGTAGCGCCAATTCCAGGGTTTGCAACAGGAGCACCCGGGGTGAAAGTTGGCAGACTGACACCTAGGTTTCCGCCTGTAATCTCAGGAGAAGGCGTTGGGGTGGGTGTTGGAACTGGCTGAGGAATGGTGATTACTACATTTGGGTTCGGCGTTACCGTCACAACGATTGAAATGGTTTGGTTGGAGTTCGTCAGGCTGGGATCAACTCCGGCCTTTACTAAGGCAGCGGTGACAGTGTTGAACTGGCCGTTATTGAGCGATTTCGAGTAACCGATAGTTGACGCAAAGTTGTGATCTACCAAGCTAAGTTTCAGCGCATATGATCCCGAATTCAAGAATGCAATTTCCGGTGTTTGAATATCGCCATTGGAGATTGACGTTCTTCCCAGATATTGCCACTGACCATCTATCTGGATGAAGGCCATAACATCCAGATTCGCGTTTGTCCCGCTCGGTGGTACCAGATCCACCGATAGGCCTGTGCCTGCAACTAGGGATTTCGATGAAGTTAGGGCGACTTGGTCGATTGGAGAAATTGTAGACAAATCAGCAATAACTCGAAGAGCCGGAAGCCCACTTGGCGCACCGATTATGTTTGCAGTGTCCAACGCAGACACGGTCTCTGACCTTAGCGAGCCGAAATAGGTGGTCAGTGGGGTGTCTATGATGCTCGCCGGAATTGTTCCGGCAATAACATTCGCAACTGGAGCTGGCACAGCAAGGTTTTGAATACCGCTTGTGATCGGTGAGGTTGGGCCGGCGTTACGAGCACGGTCGGTCACAGAGTCGGATTTGAGGGTCAAACCAAAGGTTCCTCCGGTGCAACCGGATATTTTGACGGTGTAGGTTTCCAGCGTGCCAGTTACGCTAGCAACCTTGCAATTCTTAGCTGTTCCGGCTAGCAAAATGAAATCGCCAACGGTGAGCCCCTTAATGGGTTCCGAGAAAATGACTGAAAAAACGTGTGAGGTGCTGTCCTTGGCTTGCTGATTTAAAACGAAGTTTCCAGTTGGCGGGGTGAAATCCAATGCGGAGGATTGAGACGCTGGGACAAAGTTTCCGGCAAAGTCCTTAGCTGTTGAACCGATGAGACTCACCGAGGGTGAAGACCCTTCGATGCAACTTAAAGAAACTCGATAATCGGTTCCGGAACCAGTTACCTCTAAAATTTGACAGCCGACCGCGGCGTTGAATCCAGTCGCGTAAACATCCGTTACCGGTTCGCTGAAAACAAGATTAAAAGTCGCGTCAGTTCCAGTCGAGGATGAATCCGGCGTGATTTTGACTGTCGGCAAATAACGCTCTAAGACAATCGTCCCGGCTGCTGCATCTGCGCTACCCCGAGTTCCTTCAAAACCAAAAATTCTGGATGTGTCGACATTCAATACCACTGTTCCATCGCTTGGCTCGATGCCGCTTTTTGGGATCACCCGAACGTCGTAGGTCCAAGGCCCATGCGTTGGCCTGGTGGTTATAGAGATGTCCCAATTTATCGATGGAGAAGCTGAACCCGTTACCGAAAGATCGTCAGCTGTAAAACTCGCGTCGTCAATTTTGGTGCTGAACTCGACACTAAAGTTCATGTTCGGGTCGGTTGAAACGGTCTTTGTAGATGAAATAGTCGCAACCGGTGATGCAAAGTACGAAATCTGCACCTTCGACGCATTTGAAGGTGAGACCACGTTATTTATGACCCTGGTGGCAAGAGCTGCCACAAAATTCGAACCTACAGTGCCGCCAAGCCCAGCTACTTCGAGCTGGCTTGGAAGAACGTAAACATTGCCACCTGCACCTCCCGTGGCACCGCCACCGCCGCCACCGCCGCCACCGCCGTCGCAAATATCGACGCAATCAGGCACGCCTCCATTGTCACCAACGCTCGTGGCAGCCGGAATGTTTTCACCAGAGCCATCTCGGCCGGAGGCAGAGTAGTTTCCTGCACCGCCGCCGCCACCGGCACCAGCCGCAATGAAGAATGATTGACCGTAGCTAACAACAGTCGCGGCTCCTCCACCGCCGCCGGCACCCGAGGTGCCAACCGATCCGGCGTTACCACCCCTACCTCCGTTATACGAAGAGGAGTAAGAACTTCTGCCGGCAGAGCCACCGCCTGAACCCGAGGCAGTGCTTGCACCATTGCCTCCGCCTTGGCCAGGGTACACAGCGATGGTGTCTCCGGGGGTAACCGTCAATTGATAACTGAGGTGACCAACCTCGCTGCCCCCGTGAGCGGTACACCCGGTTCCACAGTCAAGCCCGCCGGATCCACCAGCGCCGCCCCACTGCTCTAGCAACACTTTGGTTACCTGAGCTGGAATCGTCCAAGTCGCTCCGGAACTATTTGCTGCGTAGGTAAATGTCCTGGTGCAAAGTATTTCTTGGGTTTCTGTGACCGCGCAACCAGGTTCAAGTTGCACCGAGTAAGCAACCTCTTGGTTGCCCAGGGATAGCAATGCTGGAGCCATCGCGAGTGAAAACACCGCTAGCGCCGTTGCCAGTCTTCTAAACATCTATTCCCCTGAGCGTGGTTTCTAAGCCTTCATTTTACGATGTCAAACGCCAGCGTTCAAGCGCTTTAGGTTTATCAACTTCTCCACAAGTTCCAGCTCTAGGCAGTCGTCGATTTGGAAATGAAGCGACCCTTTCGTTTGCTCATAATTCGAGAGATCTAAATTGCCCAAGACCGAGCCACTGTGCGGAAGGTAAGCCAGATGATTTTTGAAGGCCGCAAAACCGGCGAGCACTTTGCCGTTCACGCGAAATGCGGGCATGCCGTAGGAAATACATTCTTCGGCCTCTGGGATTACCTGCAGGATTCGCTCGCGAAGTAGCTCCAGGGTAGAACGCTTCGGTTCCGGCAAACCTGCCAGATAAAAGTCGACTTCCTCTTTGGACACTAGCGCCAGAGAGAAAGGATGACGCCTGCGATGACAGCGACGATTACGTCGGGTGTTACCTCGATAGCCCAAACCTTGATGCCGTGGCGTGCGAACATTCGGTGACCAAGTGAGGCGAAGGCAGCAACGAGCCCGACGCCAAGTCCGATCAGTGCACCTGGCAAGTCAAGCACCTGCACAAGCAGTGCCACAGCGGTTACCTGAACGAATAGGCCGAGCATGGTCAACCCGAACAAGACGATAGCGGGAGTCGCGTCCGGCTCGTCGCGGGTTGGCATCGGGCGGTCACCCATGAGCTTCCACCAGGTCGGGTAGAAGGTCTTTGGTCCAAACCAGATGGCACTAAACATGAAGCCGATGACATAAACGACTGCAAAGGCAGCCCAGTTGATTGCTAAGAAATTCATAAAAAAATCTTAACGAAGAAGCTCCGCAGCGGCGGCCATTTCGGGGGCCAAAAAGCGGTCTGGGCCGTGGCCGGCAACAACCTTGCGAAGGCTCGCAACATACTCTCCCGTGATTTTGGCAGGTTTGTGAGGTGCACGCAGATCGATGCAGCGCGCAGCGCCTAGGTATTCGATGGCGATGATCGAACGTAGGTTATCGACTACCTTGCGCAACTTTCGAGCCGCGTGCCAACCCATCGAAACATGGTCTTCCTGCATCGCCGAAGACGGTATCGAGTCAACGCTCGCGGGCACAGCCAGGCGCTTGGAGTCGCTAACCAAACCTGCCGCCGTGTATTGAGCAATCATTAGACCCGAGTCGACACCAGGGTCACCGGCCAAGAACGGCGGTAGGTCCTGGTTGCGAGCACGATCGAGCATTCGATCGAGTCTGCGTTCAGATATAGAGCCCAGGTCGGTGGCGGCGATTGCCAAAAAGTCGAGAACATAGCCCACCGGTGCGCCGTGAAAGTTGCCGTTCGAGGTGACTTCGCCCGAATCGAGCACGACCGGGTTATCAACCGTGGCTGCGAGCTCTCGAGTTGCGACGAGCGCTGCGTATTCGACGGTGTCTCGGACCGCCCCGGCGACCTGTGGTGCGCAGCGCAGCGAATAGGCGTCCTGAACCCTGTTGTCTCCGTGGCGGTGTGAAGCAACGATCTCGGAGCCTGCTAACGCCGCAAACATGTTGGCCGCGCTCCTTGCTTGGCCGGGGTGAGGTCGAAGCGGTTCGTGTAGCTCTGGGCGGAAGACTTGGTCGGTGCCCATCAAACCCTCGACGCTCATCGCGGCAATCACATCTGAGTGGTCGAGAAGCTTGCGTAGGTCGTGAATCGCCAAAATCAGCATTCCGAGCATGCCATCGGTGCCGTTGATCAGCGCCAAACCTTCTTTTTCTTGTAATTCGAGCGGGGTGATGCCCGCCTCGGCCAGAAGTTCGAGCACTGGTCGCTCAACGTCGTTGGCGTCGAGAGCGCGGCCCTCACCCATCAACACCATCGCGCAGTGCGCCAAGGGTGCAAGGTCGCCGGAGCAACCGAGCGAGCCGAACTCGTGAACGATCGGCGTGATACCGGCGTTGAGAACTGCGGCCATGGTTTCAGCAACCAGCGGCCGGGCACCGGTGCGACCGGAGGCAAGGGTTTTTAGGCGAAGCAGCATCAATGCTCGGACGACCTCCCGCTCAACCGAAGCGCCAATTCCGGCGGCGTGTGAACGAATAAGCGATTTTTGCAACTGCACCCGGTCGGCTGGTGCGATGTGGCGGTTCGCTAGGGCGCCAAAACCGGTCGAGATTCCATAGACCGGGGTTTCGCCACCGGCGAGTTCGTCGATACGTGCTCGAGACTTTGCCATGCCTTCGAGCACCTGCTGAGACAGCTCGATCGGCTCGTTACCTCTGGCAACCGCGACCACTTGCTCCATGGTCATTCCGGTTGGGTTGATGGTTACGGTCATTTGTTCCTCCGATGAACAGCTTTTCCAGAAATCCAGGTTGATTCGACTAGGTCTACGCCGGGGCGGTAGGCGATGTGCGTGGCACTGGGAGCATCCAAGACCACAAAGTCTGCCTTCATGCAAAGGCCGAATGCACCGATGTCGCTTCGGCGCAGGGCCATGGCCCCGCCCTTGGTTGCCGACCATATGGCCTGCTCTGGCGTGAAGTGCATGTCGCGCACTGCAACGGCGACGCAGAACGCCATCGAGGTGGTGAACGAGGAGCCTGGGTTGCAGTCGGTCGCAATCGCCACGGTGACTCCAGCACCCCAAAGCCTTCGGGCGTCCGGGTATTCGGCTCGAGTGGAGAATTCGGCACTCGGCAACAGCGTGGCTACGGTGCTGCTGCCGGCAAGGAGTTCGATGTCGCGAACGTTCAAGTGACTGCAGTGGTCGGCGCTGGCGCAGTCGAGCTTGACGGCAAGTTCGACTCCCCTGCCGGCTTCTAACTGATTGGCGTGGATTCGTGGCATGAGCCCAGCTGCCATGCCGGCTCGCAGAACCTGTTCGGCCTGGTCGTAGTCGAAGGCTCCGCGGTCGCAAAAAACGTCGATCCACTTGGCGTTTGGTGCCGACGCGAACATCATCTCGTTACAGACCAGGTCGACGTAGTCATCTGGGTTGGCGGCAAATTCCGCCGGCACAACATGCGCTCCCAAGAACGTGCTTTCGCTGGTGACTTCAGAATTCAAACGAACAGTGCGAGCCTCGTCGGCGACGGTTAGCCCGTAACCGCTCTTCGACTCAAAAGTTGTGATTCCCGAACGGTGAAACTCAGCAACTCTCGATGCGATTTGACTTCGCAGCTCTTCGTCGCTGGCAGCGCGAGTCGCCGCCACGGTGGTCTTTATGCCACCAGCTTCGTAGCGCGTCCCAGCCATTCGGGCAGCAAACTCTTCTGAGCGATCCCCCGCGAAGGCGAGGTGAGCGTGGGAGTCAACGAAACCCGGGATCACGGTCTTGCCTTCTAGATCGAACCGATCGTCAACCGCGGGCAGGTCGAGAGCCGAACCAACCCAGGCAATCTTGCCTTCATCAACTACGAAGGCGGCGTTGTCGATCTCGCCGAGTAGCCCGGTGCCTCGTTCGAGGTCGTTGGTGACCAGCGAACCAATGTTCGTAAAGGCGGTAGGCACTTTACTCTTCGGTGTCTAGCATCGGCACGTGGACGTGCTTGTGACGGGCGACCTCGACGGCCTCCGGGTAGCCGGCGTCGACGTGACGAATGACACCCATGCCGGGGTCGTTGGTTAGCACTCGCTGAAGTTTTTGAGCCGCCAGCTCGGTGCCATCGGCAACCGAGACCTGACCGGCGTGAATGCTTCGACCGATGCCAACGCCACCACCGTGGTGAATCGAAACCCAGGACGCACCCGAGGCGATGTTGATCATTGCGTTCAGCAGCGGCCAGTCGGCAATTGCGTCTGAACCATCGAGCATCGCCTCTGATTCGCGGTAAGGAGAGGCAACCGAACCGCAGTCCAGGTGGTCGCGACCGATCACGATGGGCGCACTGACCTCGCCGCGAGCGACTAGATCGTTGAAGACCGCACCGGCCTTGTCGCGCTCGCCATAGCCGAGCCAGCAGATGCGAGCTGGCAGGCCCTGAAACGCGACTCGCTCCTGCGCCATGTTGATCCAGCGTCGAAGGTGATCGTTTTCGGGGAACAGGTCGAGAATCGCCTGGTCGGTGCGCCAGATGTCCTTTTTGTCGCCTGACAGCGCAACCCAGCGGAACGGGCCTTTACCCTCGCAAAACAGCGGGCGAATGAAGGCAGGGATGAAGCCTGGGAACGCGAAGGCTCGCGAGTAGCCGCCCTTGCGAGCTTCGTCACGAATCGAGTTTCCGTAGTCGAACACGACGGCGCCTTTGTCCATGAAGCCGACCATCGCCTCGACCTGTCTTGCCATCGATTCTTCTGAGCGTTTGGTGAAGTCTTCGGGGTCTTTGTCGGCGAGCGCTCGCGCATCGTCAACATCGATGCCCTCCGGAATGTAATAGAGCGGGTCGTGTGCCGAGGTTTGGTCGGTCACGATGTCGATTGGCACATCACGCTTGAGTAGTTCGGCAAAGACCGTTGCAGCGTTGCCGACCAGCCCAATCGAGATTGCTTTACGAGCAGTCTTGGCAGCCACGGCACGATCAATCGCGTCGTCGATGTTGTCTGCAATTTCGTCTAGGTAGCGGTCGTCCATTCGGCGACGCAAGCGGGTTTCATCGATGTCCACGATCAGGCAGGTGCCCTCGTTCATGGTGACGGCCAACGGCTGTGCGCCACCCATGCCACCGCAGCCTCCGGTTAGCGTCAACGTGCCGGCAAGCGAGCCACCGAAGTGTTTGGCGGCAACCGCCGCGAAGGTCTCGTAGGTTCCCTGAAGGATTCCCTGGGTACCGATGTAGATCCACGAACCGGCCGTCATCTGGCCATACATTGTCAGGCCGAGCTGCTCTAGCCGGCGGAACTCCGGCCAGGTAGCCCAGTCACCGACGAGGTTTGAGTTCGCTAGCAGGACGCGCGGTGCCCACTCGTGAGTCTGAAAAACACCGACCGGCTTGCCCGACTGAACGAGCATGGTTTCGTCGTTCTTGAGGTGGGTCAGAGTCTTGACGATTGCGTCGAAGGATTCCCAGTTTCGAGCCGCCTTACCCGTGCCGCCGTAGACGACGAGCTCTCTTGGGTGTTCGGCAACGGCTGGGTCCAAGTTGTTGTGCAACATTCGAATCGCAGCTTCCTGCTGCCACCCCTGCGCCGTAATTGTTGATCCGGTTGCCGCGTGCAGTGGGTAATGTGCGTCATTGCTCATGACATACATCCTAGGCTTCTGGCAGACTACTTTGTATGAGCATCAGCGAGGACGCCAACTGGCCGAGAGCCAGCGCTTGGTTGATTCCGGACGACGGCACAGAGCCAGACATTGCGGTATTTGGAGTGCCAGCAAATTCGACCAGCATTTCGCCGACCGGTGCCGACAAAACCCCCGCCGCAATTAGGGCAGCCCTTAGCCGTTACAGCCTCCAGAGCAGCAACGGCAGCCTCGAATCGCTAACCGCTCGAGACTTTGGCGACATCTCTAACCCTGATCAAAACGAGGACGCAACCAGCAAACTTGCCGCTCGGCTGACCGGAGAAGCGCGGCTCACCATTGCCCTGGGCGGCGACAACTCGATCACCTTTGCGGTCGCCCGTCACCTGAACGGTGGACTGATCACGTTCGACGCTCACCACGACATCCGAGCAGGCGTCTCAAACGGATCGCCGGTTCGCAGGCTAATCGACGAGGCAGGTTTTGACCCGAAGCGAATCGTGCAGATTGGCATCAACGACTTCTCAAATTCACCCGAGTACTCTCGCCAGGCGCGTGACCTCGGAATCACGGTGATCACGCGAGAAGAACTAGCCCGCAGAAGCCCAGAAGATGTGATCGCTCAGGCACTCGAAGTTGCCGGGCCAGATACGCACGTAGATTTCGACGTCGATGTCTGCGATCGCTCTTTTGTACCAGCCTGCCCCGCGAGTGCGCCTGGCGGAATTTCGGCCTTCGAGCTGCGAACCTTCGCCAATTTGGTGACCAGAAGTTCAAACGTTAGAAGCATGGACATCACCGAAATCGACGCGACGATGGACTCGAGAGACCAGAGAACGGTAAGACTCGGTGCGCTTCTTATTCTTGAGGGAGCCAAGGGATTATTGGGTTAGTACCGCACCATAAACCTTTGGAGAAAGAGTCGGTCCCTGCTTCAGAATCCAGCGGCCTCTGGTGTACTCGAGGACAGTTACGGTCGTGTTTTTGATTGGTAACGAGGTGTAAGAACCGGTCAAGAGTTTTATCAGGTGCTTGATCACATATCCGTGGCTAACCACCAAAACCTGACCAGACGGGTTAGCAGACTTCAAGTTTGCAATTCCTCGAAGGATTCGAGTTTTGAACTGAAGCCAATTCTCGGTTTGTTTTGAGGGGTCTGCCTTGGCTAGAGCATCAAACCTTTGGGCATCGGTGAACTTCCAAAGATTCGCAGTGGTGGTCTTCAAGACCTTCGCCTCGGCGGCTTGAGCAACCGAAGCTGGCTTTTCGTCGAAGAAACCCACGCCCCACTCCCTGAAACTCGGGTCAACCTGAGCGGTGAGCGAGCTTGTGCGAGAGGCAAGGACTGCTGCAAGAGTGTCAACTGATCGAACCGAACCGCTCGAGTAAGCAGCCGTGAAATCGACAAACTTCAACTTTTTACCAATGGCAGTGGCCTGCCTCTGCCCTAGCGGAGTAAGTGGCGTCGGAGACCAACCGCTCTGTAGACCTGTTGCGTTGGCAACCGACTGCCCGTGGCGCACCAAATAGACATAGAGATTCGCGTTGGACGCTTGAGCCGGCGCATGCGACAACAACAACCCAGCAGCGACGAGTATTACTGAGAGTGTCCTGACAATACGCATAATCTGATTGTCCTCCCTTTTTTCGATGGTTGGATATCTTTCATGAGGCGGAAACCGAAAGTAGTGATTCGTAACCTTCGCCGTCACGGGATTTCGATCTTCCGAATTGTCGTAGATCGAATAATTTGCAAGTTGGTTTTGAACGGCAACTCGCCGTTCTCCTCGCGAACAATAGCGATGGCAGCAACCAGACTCACTCGTTGGAAGCTGGCGGAGAAGTTTTGGGACAAGACCAACCAAAACGAATTGAGCCCGAAAGAGTTCGCTCTTCAGGCTTCGGCAATGCTCCGCGCGAAGCGTTATGAGGACGCCTTAAAGGTGGCCGATTCGGCTACCAGCGCAGGCAAAATTAGTCTCGAGCTTGAGTTGGCTAGGGCAGAAGCTTTTTGGCATCTCAAAGACCTGGCCTCCCTTGAAAAATCTCGCAAGAGGGCCATTACCCTGCTTCGAAAGCCCAGCGAAGCGCAGATTTCGTTGATCATGAATGAAAACCAAGTGGTCAACATTTTTTCGAGACTCATTCTTTTGAAGGTGATGGAGCCAGAATTCGAGAAAATTCTGAGACTTGCCGAAAAACTCGGACCCGTTGAACACCCCGAAAGCCCAGCCTTTGTGTTTTGGAATACTGGCGCATTGAACGCCCCCAAACTTGTCAAAACCTGTATTCACCAGATGCACAGCGTCTATGGCGAGAAACTTGTCGAGCTCAGCAGCAGGAACCTCGAGGAATACCTGCCCGAAGCAAGACAATTGCGTCGAGTCGCAAAACTTTGGCCAGCAAACTATTCCGACGCCATAAGGGTTGGTTTGCTAGCTCGTCACGGCGGGGTTTGGCTTGACGCAACGGTTTTCACGGTCGAGAATTCTCTTCTGCAAACAGAGAAATATCTTAAATCCGACTTTTTCGTGCACATGTACAACGGTCCTCGCATAGCGTCCTGGTTTATGGTCGCTCGACCAGGCAGCCACCAGGCACGAATGCTTTACGCTGCAATGCTCAACTACTGGTCAACCAACCGGAAACTCAAGAACTACTTCTTGTTTCATGACGTCTTTGAAGTTCTCTACCACTTAGACCCCAAATTCAAGGCCGAATTTGACGCAGGCAGCCAACTTGATGCAAGGCCGAGCCTCAACCTTCAAAAAGCGCTTTGGTTAGCTCGGGACGAGGAGGCGATGAACGAAATATTGGAAGATCGCCCAGTTCAAAAACTCACCTACAAGCCAGGCAAGAAGCCTCATGGCGAAGGCACACTCTTCGAATGGTTTGAGGCTCAGGCCTAAACTTCATCCATGAGAAGCGCCGGCGCAAAAGTCCTAAGGTCGCCCTGGGTCTGGTTCTTTGGAATCACCGCCGGTTTTCAAATCTTTAGAGGTTCATTCGGCGACACATTAATCTTCGGCCTGGGTGCACTTGTCGTAGCTCTGGCCGCAACCGGGTCTATAGATAGAGACTTCTTGAACCGAGAGCAGGTTCGGCACACGGCAAGCGTTCCTGTCGCAATCGGCCTCGCGCTGGCGCTGAGCTTGTTGCCGCGGCACAGTCCGATTCACGCAGCGATATTCATCGGAATCTTGCCTGTTGTTTTGGCGCTGGTTTGGCATAGGGATTCCGGAGAAAAGGTAAAGCCTAATCTGCGTGAGAAAAGAGCTAGATCGCTCTGGGCAGCCCTAACCGTTGGAATCTGTGTTTGGGAGCTGGCAGCCAACATCGTTGGTCAGCTCAATCACACGCTAACCAAGTTCCCCACCATATCGGTTTTGATTGATCCCAGTTTAGATACGGTTTGGGGTCAGAGTCTTTTTGTCTTGCTATGGTTGGCCGCTGGTTGGGGCTTCTTACGTCTGGGGATTCGCAAATGACTTACTGGATCACCGTCTGTGGCTACCTAGTCTTCATCGGGGCGGGTATCGGTGCTTGGCTAGTCACAAAGCGCAGGAACTCTAATACCGCCTCAATCGGCAAGCTCTTCGACCGGGTAATGCACCATCGGGCAACCAGAGTGGCGATCATGATCGCCTGGTGGTGGGTGGGTTGGCACTTTTTGGTGAACGAGGTTCACCGCTAGTTGCTGGTGGCGCCTAACTCCTCTAGAGTTCGCTGAATATCCTGCGAGATATTTGCAGCGAGCCCGTAGTCGGCGTCGTAAGTGGCATGCATGCCAACGGGTAGCACGACCTTGAATCCTTCGGATAAGGCGCTTTTGCTACTTTCGAACACGCAGAGCTCCGATTGCAGGCCAATCATTTCGAGTTCATCGAAGCCCCCTGCCCTAAGTTCATCTGCCAGCGAAGGGTTGGATGCAAAGACGCTTTTGGTCGTTTTGCGAACCACTCGCTCGGTCGGTAGTGGAGTGAAATAGAGTTCCCAACCCGGGTGGCCAGGCGCGTCGTCCCAGGGTTCTTCGCCGTCGTTTTGAACGAACATGACAGGAGTACCCTCTTCTCGGGCCTCTTCTATTCGAGCACCCCACTTCGACAAAAAGTCCTCGGCGTTTGGCACGGCGTAGTCACCCGCGACCAGTACCACTTGGACGTCGACAACCACTAGTAAACGAGACATAAAAACTCCCTCAACGACATTGAACCACAAACGTAAGTTGGTATTCTCGTCAAATGGAATTTGAGTTTCAGGCGCGCATATTTGAATGGCGAGGCCCAGCCCCTTTCTACTTTGTGGCACTGCCAGAAGACGTCGCGACTTTGGTTGCGTCGATGGCAAACCAACTCACCTACGGTTGGGGTGTAATTCCGGTAAGCGCGACTATCGGGTCTACTACCTTCAAGACGTCCATGTTCCCGCGTGATGGCGGCTACCTTCTAGGACTTAAGGCGGCTGTCAGAAGCCGCGAAAAACTCGAGAATGGCGTTGACGTAAAGGTCAAACTAGCGTTCGCTTTGTAGTGTTTTACGACCAAAAGACTAAAGTCTAGATATGGTTCTTTTTAAACGGCTCATTAGCGCTGCCGCTGGTATCGCCCTGATGTTCGTGACTATTCCGAGCCAGGCTGCCGCAACAATAGACACCCAATACGTCGAGGGTACAGACGAAGCCGCGGCTCTCTACAACCCGCTGGTCGTAAACCAACTAGACCTGCAAATGCCTCAGAGCACGATCGATGGCCTAAACGGCTCAACCAACTACTGGGGGAACGAAGGTCCATACCTCCCAGCAACGCTCTCGGGTGTGGTGAACGGTGTGCCCTTCGCGTCGATGGATGTCGGAGTTCACCTAAAAGGCGCATGGGGTTCTTGGCGAAACATTTACGGCAAAGCTGGCTTTAAGATCAAGATCGACTTCAAGAACAAGAACGCTTCGCTCTATGGAGTCACAAAGCTGACTCTCAACAACATGGTTCAAGATCACAGCTCGGTTCACGAAAGCATGTCTTACAGACTCTTCAGGTCGGTCGGCGTTCCGACCGCGCGAACGGGCTATGCAAACGTTAGCGTCAACGGTCAAAACTATGGATTATACCTAAACCTTGAAACCCTGGACACCAAGCTAATGGCGTACTGGGGCATTACCCCGACCCACATTTACAAAGGTGGCGTTCCGTACTTCCCTGATCTCTACAGCAGCCAGATTGGCCTCTACGCTATCGATCAGGGTTCGCTAACAGACACCTCTGATCTCCTTGCACTAACTCACGTTGTCGACCAGGGAAACGGGCCAAACTGGTTCTCGAGAATGTCTGCCGTGGCCGACCTAGAAGAAATGACTCTCGACTGGGCGAGCGAAAAATTTACCGGCCACTGGGACGGCTACGTAAACAATCACAACAACTTCTATCTGGTTTCTCGCCAAGACGGCAAGTTCATCATGCTTCCTTGGGGAATGGATCAAACCTGGAACGGCGGACTCGACTACAACAACGGCGCGGCACTGTTCAGCCAATGCCTCGCCGACACTCAGTGCCTCAACCTCTATCACCAG
Organism: uncultured Micrococcales bacterium; assembly: GCA_903820955.1. GTDB lineage: Bacteria > Actinomycetota > Actinomycetes > Actinomycetales > Microbacteriaceae > Rhodoluna. The sequence continues at coordinate 1,402 of CAIJJH010000097.1, read as the reverse complement.
GCACTGGTCAAGGTTGTTCACTCGGCATCCGAACTGAACCTTCCCCAGATGAACCGCAACATTGCAGCGGTAATAAACCCGTCTCTAATTGCCGACCCTCGAAAAGAGTTTGGCGCGGGTGAAATCCCTGGCGATCAATCAGCATCGCGAAATTTTATAACTAGCCAGATTTCAAACGGTCTAGGAATGATCAGCTCTTACGATGCGACATTGAATACCTTCTCTGCCATAGGCTACGGCCAGTTTGGGGTGAAGGACACTCTGACCGTTCCAAATGCAACTAACGCAATCACACTCACCGGCCGGGCCTATTCGGCGAGTGCTACTGTGAATCCGTCCAACTTAACGCCGCTAGCAGTTGGACTTAATCTCGTTCCGCTTGCAGTTCACATCGGCGCTATTAACAAGACATACCAGTTGAATGTCTACCGCCGAGGCTTGTATACCAAGACGGCAAACGTCGTCTTTGCCGCCGGAAAATCAACACTGAACTCGCTTGCTGCAAAGGCCGTGAAGGCTCTTGCCGACTCTGCGATGGATGGCCAAAATGCGGTTCTAACCGTCAAAATGCAGAGACCTGCAAATATGACATCGAAAAACGCCTCCTCATTGCTCCGGTCAAGATATGCGGGAATTCAAACTGCTTTAAACAAGGCCGGCATTACCCCGACGTCGGTAACCTTGATCATCACGACGGTGAAGGGCGCTAACACTTTGGCGCTCAGTATTAAATTCGAACGCTAAACATGCAGCTCAGTGGCAGGCGATTCCTAATTATTGGCGCTGGTGGAGCGTTTGGTCGGTTGATCAGCGAAGCGCTGATTGAACGTGGTTCAGCGGTTATCGGAACCGCGAGAAACAACGACTCCGCAGCGAATTTGCCCGAGCAACTGAGCCAGAAGTTGCTGCTCGATCTCGAATCACCAGAGTCCATAAATACACTCGTCGAATACCTAACCTCGGCGGATGTTCAAATTGACGGAATCATCAACACCGCCGGACGCGTGGGCTTTGGTTCGATAGCAGAAACCACGATCGAAGATTCCCAAAGGTTGATGCAAATCAACCACTTCGGTCCATCGCAGGTGATCGTCGGGCTAATGCCTCAACTCGCCAAATCGACCAACGAACCATTTGTGCTTTCCATCACCGGCGTGGTTGCCGAAAAGGTATTCCCCGGCATGGCCGCCTACACGACCAGCAAGACCGCCCACTCGACTTGGCTGAAAGCTCTGGCTCTAGAAGCCCGCCGCCAAAAGATTCGCGTCATCGATGCCCGCCCTGGCCACACCGAAACCGGTCTCGCCACTCGTCCCCTTTTCGGTACCGCTCCGGCTTTTGCTCAAGGAATGGGCCCGCAACACGTTGTGGACGTGATTATTAATGCCATCGAAAATGGAAT
>CAIJJH010000096.1 GCA_903820955.1 uncultured Micrococcales bacterium | reverse complement strand
GTGGTGGAAGTTCTTGAACGGGCTAATCGAGCGCTACCCGCTCGGTTACACCCCTCACGAAGACGGCAAGCTTGACCCGCAGTACGTCATCAAGCGCATCGGTGAACTCAGCGGACCAGACGCAATCTACGCAGCGGGAGTCGGCCAGCACCAGATGTGGTCTGCTCAGTTCGTCAAATACGAGCGACCAAACTCGTGGTTGAACTCTGGCGGCGCGGGCACCATGGGCTACGCGGTTCCGGCCGCAATGGGTGCCAAGGTTGCTCAACCAGAGCGCCTGGTTTGGGCGATTGACGGCGACGGCTGCTTCCAGATGACCAACCAAGAGCTCGCCACCTGCACGATCAACAACATTCCGATCAAGGTTGCGATCATCAACAACTCTTCGCTCGGCATGGTTCGCCAGTGGCAGACCCTGTTCTACGACAAGCGCTACTCGCACACCGACCTCAACACCGGAACCGACACCGTCATGGTTCCGGACTTCGTGAAGCTCGGCGAGGCCTACGGTTGCCTCTCGATTCGCGTCGAAAAAGAGGAAGATGTCGATGCCGCGATCAAGCTCGCAATCGAAACGAACGACCGTCCGGTAGTCATCGACTTCATCGTCGGCCGAGACGCAATGGTTTGGCCGATGGTTGCCGCCGGCCTCTCCAATGATCAGGTTCAATACGCAAAAGATGCAGCTCCAGTTTGGGATGGTGAAGAGTAATGTCGAAACACGTTCTTTCGCTTCTAGTCGAAGACAAGCCGGGTCTACTGACCCGAGTTGCCGGTCTTTTCGCACGCCGCGGCTTCAACATCGAATCGCTTGCGGTTGGTGCCAGCGAGATCGAGGGGCTCAGCCGAATCACAGTTGTGGTCAGCGTCGACGGCCTTCCGCTCGAACAGGTGACCAAGCAGCTGAACAAACTGATCAACGTAATCAAGATTGTCGAGCTCGAGCCAGACTCGGTTCAGCGCGACCACATGCTTATCAAGGTGAAGACCGACGCCGCCAGCCGTAGCCAGGTGCTCGAGGCGGTAACCTTGTTTAGGGCTCGCGTCATCGACGTCGTGAGTGATGCACTGATCATCGAAATCACCGGTGATACATCAAAGTGCGCAGCTTTCATCAAAATTCTCGAACCCTTTGGCATCAAAGAAATGGTGCAGTCGGGTGTGTTGGCAATGGGCCGTGGCTCAAAATCCATCACCGAGAAAGTAGCCAAGTAACTAAGGAGAAATCGACAACATGGCCGAAATTTTTTACGACAAGGACGCAGACCTTTCGCTGATTCAGGGCAAGAAAGTGGCCGTCATCGGCTACGGCTCGCAGGGTCACGCTCACGCGCTCAACCTAAAGGACTCCGGCGTTGACGTCGTTGTAGGCCTTCAGTCTGGCTCGAAGTCGAAGCCAACCGCCGAGGAGCAGGGCCTCAAGGTGCTAACCCCAGCCGAGGCTTCAGCCTGGGCCGACGTAATCGTCATTCTCACCCCAGACCCAGTTCAGCGTCACGTTTACGCTAGCGACATCGAGCCATACCTGAGCGCTGGCAAGGCACTTGTCTTCGGTCACGGCTTCTCGGTTCGCTACGGTTACATCACCCCGCCAAAGGATGTCGACGTGTTCCTGGTCGCCCCTAAGGGCCCAGGCCACCTAGTTCGTCGCGAATACGTCGCGGGCAAGGGTGTTCCGAACCTAATCGCCGTCGAGCAAGACTTCAGCGGTCACGCTTTCGAGCTTGGCCTTAGCTACTCGAAGGCAATCGGCGGAACCCGTGCCGGCACCATCAAGACCACCTTCACCGAAGAGACCGAAACCGACCTGTTCGGTGAGCAGGCCGTTCTCTGCGGTGGCGCTAGCCAGTTGATCATGTACGGCTTCGAGACTCTAACCGAAGCTGGTTACCAGCCTGAGGTTGCCTACTTCGAGGTTCTGCACGAGCTAAAGCTCATCGTCGACCTGATGTACGAGGGTGGCATTGCCAAGCAGCGTTGGTCGGTCTCGACCACCGCCGAGTACGGCGACTACGTCTCTGGCCCACGCGTCATCGGCCCAGAGGTCAAAGAGCGCATGCGCGATGTTCTAACCGATATCCAAGATGGCACCTTCGCTCGTCGCTTCATTGCCGACCAGGACGCCGGAGCACCAGAGTTCGAAGCGTTCCGCGCCAAGGGTGAGGCACACCCAATCGAGAAGGTTGGTCGCGAACTGCGCAAGCTGTTCTCGTGGCTTCGAAAGTCAGAGAACGAGTCTGACTTCGTTGAGGGCTCAGCCGCTCGCTAGTAATTCTTAGGTGAAAACCCCGCTACCTATAGGTGGCGGGGTTTTCTCTTAGGCGTTGGGTCAGTTGAATATTTCCTTGTGCTCTGACAGCGTGATTCGCGTTCTGCGGATGTGCGTCTCGAGCACCTTCTCTACCTGAGGCGAATCATTGCGAATGATTCCGTCCAAGATCAACTTGTGTTCCATGTGGGTCACCTCTGAGGTCGCAAAACCATTCAATTTGGCAAAGGCTCGCCGGTAGTGCTGGGTGGTATTCCAGATTCGCTCGACGAACTCTCGCAGCATACCTGTCTCGGCTCCGGCGTATGAAAGCAAGTGAAACTCCCGATCGAGCCTCAGAAACTGCTCTAGGTCGCTGGACTTTTCGATTTCAGAAACCAGCTCGGTCAATCGCTGTATCTGGGCCGGCTTCAGGTGAGGGATGCTTTGCGAGATCAGAAGCGGCTCGAGGCGCTCGCGCACCTGATATGCCTCGTAGCACTCGCTCTCGGAAAGTTTCGAAACCCAAGCGCCGGCATTGGCGACCATGGTTACTAGTCCATCGCCTTCTAGTAGGCGCAGCGCATCGCGGACCGGTTGCCTACTTGCGCCAAAGCGCAACGCGATGTCTTCCTGTCGCAGGCGTTCGCCAGGAGCTAAGGTTCCGTCGAGGATCTCCTCGCGAAGAGTTTGCGCTACTCTGCTGGGTGAGCTGGGTGCCACAATTTGACCTTTGCGTCTTTCTCGTAGGCCTTGCCAGTTGGGTAGCTGCAAAGTTCGAACTGCATACCCCATGGGCTCAGAAAGTAAACCCAGGTTTGACCCAGGCTGGCGTTAGAGCTCTTGGTGGGTTCGCCCAAAATTCGGATGTTGTTTTCCTTCAGGTAGGCAATGGCCGCATCCAGGTCATCGACGTAGAAGCAGAGGTGGTGACCACCGATGTCGCTGTTGCGCGGTTGGGTTCTTGAAACGTCCGCGTCTGCCGATTTGTATTCGAAGATTTCAAAGTTGGAACCGAATTGGCACCTGAAGAATCGAATCTCTTTCATGATTGTGCGAGGGTTCACATTTAGGTGATCGGCCATCCAGTTATCGTCACTTTGAAACGGCCCGAGGCTGTAGACAAGTTCGCAACCAATTACGTCTCTAAAGAAGATCGTCGCTTCTTCGATGTCGGGAACTGTGAACCCGATGTGGTCGGTTCCACGAAGCGTGGGTATTCCTTTAGTCATTTCGCCCCTAACATCCTCTTTGGATACATAATGCCGTATAAATCACAGTTTTATAAGTATTTTGCTAATTATTTGATTGGATTGGATACATTTGGCTATTCTTGAGTTTAGATAACACCACCCTGACGTTGGAGTCAACGATGACCGAGAAGATTCAGCTCTCACCGAAAGAGCCTTGGATTGAGCTGCGAACCACGCCACAGGATTGGCGCGACGCAGACCCAGGCCTACTCGAGAATATGCTCGGTCAGATGCACCTCATTCGTGCGTTCGAAGAGACCGTTCTGCAGCTAGCAGGCGAAGGTCTGGTTCACGGCCCGGCACACTCGAGCATTGGTCAAGAGGGCGGAGCAGTGGGTTCGATTGTCGGGCTTCGGGGATCCGATGCGGTCAACGGTTCACACCGCGGGCACCACCAGTTTCTTGCAAAGGCCATCGGCTTTGTGGCACCAAACGGGCTAGACGTCACAAACTTGGTAAACCCGGCCATTCAGGAAGTTCTCCAGCGCACTCTCGCCGAAATCCTAGGGCTGGCGCAGGGGTACTGCCGCGGCCGCGGAGGGTCAATGCACCTGCAGTGGAAGGAAGCCGGCGCTCTCGGAACAAACGCGATCGTTGGCGGAGGCGTCCCGCTTGGAGCCGGAAACGCTTGGGCGCAACAGCATTCGGCCACCACCGACCTAACGGTGAGTTATTTCGGCGATGGCGCTGTGAATATCGGTTCGGTTCTAGAAACCATGAACCTGGTCGCCGCCTGGAAGATCCCGCTTGTTTTCTTCATCGAAAACAACCTCTACGCGGTGTCTACCCATGTTTCAGAAGTCACCGCCGAAGAGCGACTCTCTGGGCGTGGAACCGGTTTTGGTATTCCTAGCTGGCGCGTAGACGGCATGGACCCGTTGGCCGTGCACCTCGCCATGCAAGAAATCGCCGAGCACGTTCGCGCGGGCAAAGGCCCGGCAATCATCGAGGCCGAGGTCTATCGCTTCTTCCACCAGAACGGACCGTTTCCGGGCAGCGCCTTTGGTTATCGACCAAAGGAAGAAGAAGAGGCTTGGCGGGGGAGAGATCCACTGGTGAGAGTCGCAAACGAGATGATCACTCTTGGGCTCATTGACCAGCAACAGGTTGACCAGGTGCGAGCTCAAGCACAGGCTGCCATGGAGTTTGCCGTCACTCAACTTCTAGAAGCAGACCCAAATGGCAAACCCGGATCAAGAAAGATTCGCGACGACCTTTGGCCAAGCGTTGACTTCGTAAACGTGGGAGTTCGAGGCGATGCTCGAGAGCTGAACGGTGCCCGAACAGAAGAATTCGCTACTCACCCAGGGGCCAAAGAGGAAGTTCGATTCGTGGACGCCGTTGCGGCCGTGATGGATCGGCGCATGGAGACCGACTCGCGCATCGTTGTGCTTGGTGAAGACGTTCACCGACTCAAGGGCGGTACGAACGGTGCAACGAAGGGATTGGTTGAAAAGTTCCCTGACCGAGTTCTAGGAACCCCGATTAGTGAAAACGCATTCGCCGGACTAGGGGGAGGCATGGCCTTGGACGGCCGGTTCCGCCCTGTAGTCGAATTTATGTACCCAGACTTTATGTGGGTGGCCGCTGACCAGGTTTTCAACCAGATTGGCAAAGCTCGCCACATGTTCGGTGGCGATGCGGCTGTACCAGTGGTGATCAGAACCAAGGTTGCCATGGGTTCAGGCTATGGCTCACAGCACCTGATGGATCCAGCGGGAATATTTGCCACTTCACCTGGCTGGCGCATCGTCGCCGCTTCCAACCCCTTCGACTACATTGGTCTCATGAATGCCGCTTTGGCCCTTGAAGACCCGGTCTTGGTCATAGAGCACGTTGATCTGTACGCCTCAAAGGGCGAAATCGCTATCGGTGACTACGACTATCAGATTCCTTTCGGAAAAGCTGCAATAAAGCGTCCGGGTAGCGACCTAACGATTTTGACTTATCTATCTATGGTCAATCACTCGCTCGAGGCGGTTGAACAAACTGGCATTGATGCAGAAGTTATTGACCTCAGGTGGCTAGACCGGGCAAGCATCGACTGGGAGACAATCGAGGCGAGCATCAAAAAGACCAATGCAGTACTGATCGTTGAACAAGGGGCTCAGGGCACCAGCTATGGCAGTTGGCTGGCCGACGAGCTACAGCGTCGCTACTTCGATTACCTAGATCAACCCATCGCCAGAGTTCACGGAGGCGAGGCGTCACCGAGCATCTCGAAGGTGCTAGAGCGAGCAGCCATCGCAAAAACCGAAGAGGTCGTTGCCGGGCTGAAGCGCGTGACTGAAGGGTTTGGTAAAAACTAATGGCAACGCTGATTCGAATGCCTGAGGTTGCTGCCGGAGCTACCGAAGTCGTGCTTTCAAAGTGGCAGATCGCAGTCGGTGACCAGGTCAAGATCGGCGACGTGATCGCCGAGATGGAAACCGAGAAGGCCGTAGTGGACTACGTCTCAGACGCAGAGGGAACCGTTTACAAGATTCTGGTTGCCGATGGCTCACCGGTTGAAGTCGGCGCACCAATTGTGATTTTGCTCGCTGCCGGGGAGGATGGGTCGGCTGGTGACGCACTTATTGGCGGAGCGAGCGTTGTTGCTCCGAGCGTATTGCCTCCCGAGGCGCAAGAGACTCAAGCGACGCCAACGATTCACGAGCCTGTCACGGCTCAAGTCGCTGGTGAACGGCAGTTTGTTAGTCCTCTAGTTCGCAAACTGAGCGCTGACCGGGGGATCGATCTCGACCAAATAGTCGGCACCGGCCCCTACGGGCGCGTGGTTCGCCGCGATTTCGAGGAGTTCCTGACCAGAGGTCTAGCAGCCCAGCCGGTCACCAGTTCGGCAATCGCTACACAGGAATTCTCGAGTAGTTACGTGACCGTGCCGCACTCAGGAATGCGCCGGGCCATTGCGCGTCGCCTCACCGAGAGCAAGTCGACAGTGCCTCACTTTTACGTCACCGCTGACTGCAAAGTCGACGGCCTGATGGAACTGCGCAAGCGCATCAACGAGACTTCGGTGGTCAAAATTTCTGTCAACGATTTCGTCGTAAAGGCAGTTGCGTCAGCCTTGGTGGACGTGCCGGAGGCTAATGTCATCTGGAGCCCAGATGCAATGCACAAATTTGAATCCGCAGACATCGCCGTTGCCGTAGCAACCGAGGGCGGATTGCTGACACCGGTTATTCGTGGCGTTGAGAAGCGCACGCTCAGCAACCTGAGCATGGAAATCGCTGAGCTCGCTGGTCGAGCACGTGCTGGCAAACTTCGTCAGGAAGAGCTTGAGGGTGGAAGCTTCGCAGTGACCAATCTTGGAATGTTTGGCACGAAGGAATTTTCAGCAATTTTGAATCCTCCGCAGTCTGGGATCCTTGCGATTGGCGCTGCGTCACCTCGTGCGATTGTCGAAGATGGCCAGGTCGTTGTTGCAAATGTGATGACGGTAACCCTTTCGGCAGATCACCGAGCAGTCGACGGCGCTTTGGCGGCTCAGTGGTTGGCGGCGTTCGTCCACCGCATCGAAAACCCGTTGAGTATGTTGGTTTAGCTCGAGCTACTGCTTGCGCAACTTTCGGGCCTTTGCGTCACCCATGACGTTTAGTACCTCAACGGCAGACTTCGCGGGCAGACTTGGGCCTCCCGCTTTGGCCGGGCCCAAGTTGCTTAAGTTCTGAGAGTCAGCATTCTTGTTGCCGATGACGAACCAGATTCCTCTGGCAGCTTTGGCCGAATTGTTTTCATACATGTGTAGCCGGTTTGCATCGAAGCTAAACGAATCACCCGGGTAAAGTTCGTGAACGTCGGACTCGATCCGCAGGGTGAGAGTGCCTTCGATGATGACCCCGTATTCGATTGCGTCATGGCGCATCATTTTTGCCTCTACGGAACTAGAGCTTCCTGGTTCGTAGGTGACCATTAGCGGGTCGGCGTCATCTTTGCCTCCATCGGCAAGACGCTCCCAAACAACTCCGTTTTCCATTTCGATGGTTGGGTTTTCGCTTCGACGCTGAACAATTCCGTGGTGTCCATCCTCGTAGCCAGAGATCTCACCAGAGTCTTGACCCTGGACGCGGCCTTTCATAAGGCCGTCGAGTGAGATTCCCAGGTGATTTACCAAGGTGTAAAGCGTGCTAACCGAAGGTTGAGTCTTGCCGGTCTCGACCTGAGAGAGAAGGCTGGCAGATACCCCGATCGCGCTCGCAACACTTCTGAGGCTGAGTTTTCGTGAAAGGCGTACTCGTCTGAGCTCATCACCTATGTCGAATTGCACCGAGTATCCTCCAAAATTTGCGCAAAAGGCGCAGTCACTCTTTACACTCACTTTACAGAGTCGGCTTAAGAAACTCACTATTTGTTGAATATTTGCTGGTTTTGTTGTTACGGCCATGTGAAAAGTGAAGTGAAACTGCACTTAAACTAAGAAGTGTCAACGGCGATGGAGAAATCGATGGACTTGAAAAATGGGCTCGGTCACCTGAGTTATTCCACGCTGGTTCACGCTGGCGACACCTGGGAAGAAATGAACGCGAGCCTGAGGGAATTCGTTCCGCAGGTAAAACGGCAAATCTCACCGGATGAGCCTTTCGCGGTGTCACTCAGGATCTCGGCAGCCTCAGCCAAAACACTTTCTGAAAGCGCCGTTGAGCGTGAGGCCCTAAAAGACTTCCTTAAGCAGGAGGACCTTTACGTTTATACCGTGAACGCGTTCCCATACGGTCCGTTCAAGGGCGACATTGTTATGGAGCGGGTCTACGAGCCGGATTGGACCTCCGAGGAGCGCGTTTCATATACAAACTCCGTTGCCGATATCTTGGCGGAGGTCTCTCCGGCAAACGTGAATCCTTCGATTCAAACTGCTCCATTAGCCTTCAGACCAAATGTCGCAAACGAGCAATACGTCAAAACCTTCACCCGTAACATTTTTCGAGTTGTTAAACATCTTCGCGAGCTCGAGGAGCGCACCGGGCGGCGCGTAAAGTTAGCAATCGAACCCGAACCAGCTTGTTATCTAGAGACAACAGACGAGACGGTGGCTTACTTCAAAGAGCGCATTTATTCCTTGGCGGGAATTCGAGAGCTTGCCGAGGTTGCGGGCATTCCTTTGAGCGAGGCCGAAGGAGCGGTCCGCCGCTACCTGGGTGTAGTTTTCGACATCGGACACCAGTCGGTGGGATTCGAAAACATCACCGAGTCACTGACCAAATTGGTCGAGGCTGGCATTCCAATATTTAAACTCCAAGCCGCCGCTTCGCTGTGGGTGGAAAACCTGACTCGAGACAAACTTGAGGCGCTTCGAAGGTTCACCGACACAATCTACCTAAGTCAAACCTCGCTCAAGCAAAACGGTGAAATAACCAAATACCTGCACCTCGGCGAGGCGCTAGACGCCTATGAGGCGAATCCGGTTGACAGCGAAATGCGAACCCACTTTCACGTCCCTGTCTTCCTAGAGGAGCTAGGCCCATTTCGGACCACTCGTTTTGGTGTTCAAGAGGCCCTGAAGATGCACCGGAAAAGCCCGCTTTCGGATCATCTCGAGATCGAGACCTACACCTGGGACGTTTTACCGGAAGAGCTCAAAACCGGAAACATCATCGACTACGTCAACAGTGAACTCGAGTTCGTTCGTACCGAATTGATTGGATAACAAATGTCGCAAAAGATCCGGGTTTCTCTGCTTGGTCTAGGCTCCATGGGCACCGCAATGGCTGCTCGCCTCCTGGCCCAGGGTTTCGATGTCGATGTGTGGAATCGCTCGCCTAAAGAGATTGGCGATTTACTCGATCTGGGTGCCCGCAAGGTCGACCTGGTCGGAGCTCTTCAAAACAACTTCTTCATCTCGATGCTCAGCAACGACGCCGCTGCACTCGAGGTTTTCAGCGATGAAAACCTTGCTCAGACCGCGCCTGGAGCGATTCACCTCAATATGTCTACTCTGAGTACTACGGCGACTAGAGAACTCGCAGATCGCCACGAGAGGCTTGGCGTCGGCTACGTTGCCTCGCCTGTCCTAGGGCGCCCCGCGGCCATTCTGAACGGCAAGCTTTTGATTGTCGCCGCTGGCAAGGCAAGCGAGGTTGAGGCTGCGGCCGTCGTATTCGAAAAGGTTTCCGCTCAGAGCTGGAACGTCGGTGAAGACCACGCTAAGTCAATTTTGGTCAAGCTCGGGGTCAACTACAACTTGATTCATGCGCTTCAGGCAATTGGCGAATCTGTCGCACTGGTCGAATCTGGAGGAGTGGACCCCAACACGTTTGTAGAAATCTTGACCCACACCGCATTCACCGGTGCCGCCTACACCGGCTACGGGCCAATGATTGTGAACCGTAATTACACCCCACCCGGATTCTCGGTAGCGCTCGGCCTTAAAGACGTCAAGCTGGTCGAAGACGCCGCTGCAGAACTCGATCTAAAACTCCCAGTTGCCAAGGTGCTAAGAGGGCTATTCGAGAGCGCTCTACTAGACCCAGAGCTTCGCGACCTCGACTGGTCTGCAATCGCCGAGCTCACTCGACAGCGCAAGATCTAAAGCTTCTCTCAAGCCTTCTTTTGCTTGGCCTTACGGGTGCGTGCAGTGCTGTAAACCACGGCTGCAACGAGAATCAGAATTGCCTGCAGCAGGTACTGCCAGGTCTGATCCAAGTCAAGAAATACGGTGGCATTTAGAACCTGAATCAAGAGAATCGATCCCATGAAAGTGCCAACATAACTTCCTCTACCGCCCATCAGAGATGTGCCACCAAGTACAACGGCAGTGACGCCGGTCAGCGTGTATGTTACGCCTTGGGATGCATCGCCGATTCCGAGCTGGACCATAAGCAGCAAAGCTCCGAGAAATACAAACACGGAAGACACAACATATGCACCCAGAATGGTCCGCGTCGTCTGAACGCCAACCTTTCTAGCGGCCTCTTCGTTCGATCCAACGGCGCGAAGCTTCCAACCCCATCGTGTTTTGCGGAGCAAAAACTCCATTGCGGCTGTGAACACCATGAGTGCTAAGAACACGTAGGGAATCGGGCCCAAGGTCGAATTCATGATGTCAGAGAGGGTCTGGCTGATGAAACCACCGGGCTCTGGTCGCAAGATGAACGCAAAACCACCAATTGCGATGTAGGTAGTCAGTGTTGCCGCAATCGCGGTGAATTTAACAAACCTGATTAGGGAACCGTTCAACAAACCAACGATCAATGCGACAACGCCCATTGTGAGTACGCCCAAAACCATGGCAGTAACTGGCGCTTTATCGTTGATGAAGAAGGAGGCGATGACGACTAGGAACCCAGCCAACGGTCCAGACGATAAATCTATGCCTCCGGTCATCATGACCGTGGTTTGCCCGAGTGCTACGAACCCGAGTGCGCTTGCCAAAAGCAGAATCGAACTTATGTTGAAGTCACCGAGATAAGTTGAACTGCGAGTGATGATCAGTCCGGCAAGTGCAACCATAACGAGCCCCAGCATCGCAGCGGGGGCATAGTCACCTTTGAGGAACTTGCGGAATTTCTCACGAGTCGATTCGTTACCGAGATTCTGTTCGCGCAACTCTCGCTCGATTCGAATTACCTTCGCGGTCGAAGTGACCGCCGCAGCAATCATTGCTTCCTCGCGATTTTCGTCTCCCCTTAGAGTCTTAACCACTTGGCCTCGTGAGAGCACATAGACAGTGTCACAAAGGCCTTCGAGCTCCTTAGCGTCAGAGGAGGCGACCACGACCGGGACTCCTTGGGCCGAAGCGGTGCGCAAGATTTCGTATAGTTCCGAGCGAGAACCTACGTCAACACCTTGAGTTGGCTCATCGGCCAGGATCACCAATGGATTTGAAAGCAGCGCGCGCGCCATGACCACTTTTTGTTGGTTGCCTCCCGAAAGCGATGACACCGGTACTTCTAGACCAGAGGCCTTTATCGAAAGTGAGGTGAGGGTTTCGTGAACCTCAGAAACCTCTTTCTTGCGGTTGAGCAGACCGAGACTTCTGAACTTCTTCAGCGAGGCTAGAGCAGAGTTCTCGCGAACCGACATGCGCATCATGACGCCTTCGCGCTGGCGGTCAGCTGGCATTAGAGCCGCTTTGCCGTTTAAGTCTTTGCCGGTCTTTGTTTCACCATTTACTTCGATTGTTCCGGTGAATTCGGCTTGCCCGGCCAGTGCCTTCAGTAACTGCGACTGACCATTTCCGACGATTCCGGCGATACCGATAATTTGGCCTGGAAACGCTTCAAGATTAATGTCGGTAAAGTACTCTCCCGACAAGCCACTAACCACTAGGTTCGGCTTTACTCCGGCAGACTTAGAGTGCTTCGCCGGAAATGCGGATTTGAGTTCGCGGCCAATGATTTGAGCCAGAAGTTCGGAATCAGAAATCTTGTCAATTTCTGAGGTGGCCATCAAGTGTCCATCACGAAGAACCGTCACAATCGACGCCAGATCGCGCACTTCGGCCAAGCGGTGGGTGATGTAAATCACCGCGGTTCCCTTTTCAATCTCTTTTGCGATCAATCTGAACAATAGATCTACCGAATCTTGCCCAAGTGCGGCGGTGGGCTCATCGAGAACCAAAATCTTCGGAGAAGTTGCTAGCGCCTTGGCAATTTCAACCAAGTGCTTCTGAGCGATGGTCAGGTCTTCGACCCGAAGTTTGAGCGACAGCTTTAGGCCGACGCGTTCGAGCAACTCTGCTCCAACGGCTTCGGCTGGGCGCCCGCGGAATATTGAGGCTGGCAGGGCGACTTGGAGATTCTCCAAGACCGTTAGGTCTTTCAAGACAGCTGGGTGTTGGTGCACAATTGCGATCCCAAGACTGGCTGCAAGTGCGGGAGTTAGCGCTGAGTAGCTCGTTCCATTGATCAAAACTTCGCCTGTTGAAGGTGCAACCGTTCCCGAAGCAACATTGATTAGGGTCGATTTCCCTGCGCCGTTTTCGCCTAGCAGTGCGTGAACTTCACCGGCGTTGATCTTGAGGCTTACATCAGTAAGCGCGGCTACACCCGAGTAGTTCTTTGAGATATCTCGTAGTTCCATGACTAAGGTCTTGGATGAACTCTGGGTCACTTTGTTTCTCCTAAATATTTGTGCATTTTTGAAGATGCTCTGGGCCGGCCTATTTCTAAGCCGACCCAGAGCAACCTTGAATCTATTTCGTTATTAGTGGAGCAACGCCTCTTGGGCCTTACCGCTCAACTGAGCAGAGAGGAAGGTCCAGTCGTTGATCTGACGGTCGCACTGTACGCCCTGAGGCTTGTTGGTGGTCGAGTCTTCGAAGATTGGAGCTTCGAACTTAGTTGCCGTAGGAACAGTTCCGCCGGTTGCCTTCGCTACTGCCCACTGAACTGCTAGGCGAACGTGGTCGTTACCGGTTGCAACCGTCATCAACTTGAAGTCAGGGTTTGCCTTCACGTTGTCCTGGAAGAAGCAACCAAGGATGTTTCCATCCGAAGTGGCTAGTGCCGGGATTGAACGGCCGCTCTTCTTGAACTCGCCAAGCGACGAGACCATTACGGGACCGAAGTCAGAGAAGATGACGTCGATTTTTGGGTACTTAGCAATTGCAGCGGTCAGCACCTTCTGGGTTAGTGCAGCGTCCCAGTTGGTTACTTCGAATGGCTGCTCGCCAATGTACTTGTATGCGCCGCTTCCGTCGCCTAGTACTGATTCGAACCCTTTGCGCTCGTCAAGACCCTGGCTGTTTCCAGCTGGACCCGACAAGAACAAGATGTTTGCACCATTAGGGAAGTTCTTCTTGGTCCAGTTTCCCCAGTTCTTACCATCGGTAACAAAGTCACCTGGAATAAACATGGTGTAGTCGGTGCCAGCGGTGCCTGATGGGTCAACGCGGTAAGGGATGGTTACTACGCCAGCTTTGAACGCAGCGCGAAGGGTTGGCAGCATTGCCTTTCCTGCATCTGGGAATACAACTAGAGCCTTAACACCCTTGGCAACCATGCCTCGAATGTCTGAGATGGCCTTAGTTACGTTTCCCTGACCGTCAGCGTAAAGCAGTTCGGTAACGCTTGAACACTTTGCTACTTCATCACGAGCAGAAGCAGTTGTTACAAGACGCCAGTTGTTTCCACCGAAACCATCGGTGAGACCCATTGTGATCTTGTTTGGACCACACCATGACGGGCGACCTGATGCATTTGTATCGGTCGATGCACCGGCACAGCCAGTCAGCAGCATCGATGTTACAGCCGCAGCAGCAAGTGCCACAGCGATTTTGCGACGACGAATCATCTTTGTTTCCTCCATCTAACTGCGTGGCATTTCTGCCGCGCATTTTTTTAACTTCTAAGCCGAAGGCAAAGAAGCTTGGTTCTGCCTGTCATTTGTGGTCGACAGGAGTTTGCGAAGAACTGCTCTCAACCGAGACCAATCCACTGTGTAAATAGCCACACCAATTGCTAGGGCTGCAGCCTGCACGAGTGTGCGAAGCGCGAAGCTCACACCCAGTGCCAGGACGAATTGATCTAGCTGTGACAGGAATACGGCGGCAATCACGGTCGCCGTTGGGAGACCGCGTCCGCCTAGAAGTGATGTCCCGCCAAGAACCACTACGGCCACCGAAGGTAATAGGTAGGCGTCACCCATGAAACCGTTTGGTTCCGAGATAACTCCAGCAATAAGGATTCCGGCCAGGGTGTAGAGCAGCTGCGCCGATACGTAGGCGAGTCCTTGGTGGCTGCGCACTCGCAAGCCCGAGATGCTCGCCACGCTTGCGCTAGCTCCGATTGATTCGAAGCGGCGTCCGGTTACGGTTTTTCTGAGAAAAAACACCACGGCGAGAAGAGTAGCAAGCGCAAAGAAGGCCGAGTTTGGAATTCCGAAGGTTTGGCTTGTTACCAAGGCTTCTAGATGCGAGGTGGTCAGTCGTGGGATTCCCTGGGAGATTCCCATGACAACCCCGTAAAGCAGAGAGTTTGTTCCGAGAGTTGCAATAATCGGGTTGAGTTTCAGATAACCAACTAAGAAACCATTTAGCAGCCCTACGGCCAGCGAGGCACCTACGGCTATAAAGATCGCCGGGACTAGCTTGGAGTTGTCTCCGGTTGGGTAAACGGTCACAATGACTGCCGCTAGAGATACTGCGCCTGAAACGGAGAGGTCGATTCCAGCTTGTTGAATTACCAGCATCTGGCCCAGGCCAACGATCGCAAGAATTGCCGCGTAAGGGATCATGCCGCTCAAGGTCTGCGGAGCGACGCTCGTCGGTGCCACAGTGGCGCAAAGAGCAAACAGAACTGCAGTCGAAACCAAGACCGTCAAGAGACCTTTGGAAACCTGAAAGCGCGAGCCCTTTGACAGGGTTGAAGCACTTCGATCGGCCATTAGTTCTCCTGTTTGGATCTTGCGTGGATTCGTTAACCACAGTGTTGAGTCCAACTTTATGAAACGCCAACAGCGTTTAGAACCACTTACGATAACGATTAAGCGACATTTCTGTGAACTTAAAGTCAGGGTTTCGACATTTTCTATTCAACTTGAGTCGAAAACAAGCCCGGTAATTCCTTGCAAAACCGCGTGAACTAGGCATTTCCACCAGTTTTCGAGCCGGGCGCAGAAAGAATCAGACCGCTGATCGACTCGCAACCAGATTGGGGCCAAAACTACTTTTATTGGACTTGAATTTCGCGGTTAGTTTGTTGGTAATGTTCATCTCAAGTGAACAACACTGATGAAACGGAGATTTCAGAATGAGCAAAAACACAAGTCGACGCGCTCTCATCGTCGGAGTGACCGG
>CAIJJH010000095.1 GCA_903820955.1 uncultured Micrococcales bacterium | reverse complement strand
CGCTCCATCGAAGTCAACGTCGGAGTTGCCGCGGCGAATGCTGATAGTGAAGGCAACTATCGAGAGAAGCGTCTGCAGCAAGGCAAGCGCCGAGGTGCGAGGTAAATCGAGCATTCCAATGGCAGCCCGGGCGATGTCGGTCTCGAGCGAGTGAATGAGCCCACCGCCGACCATCAGGATTATTCCGTAGCTGGTGGCGCAGTAGAGAAAGATCGTTGCAGCCGCGGCAATGAAAGCTCCTCGCAACTGAGGGAGTGTGATACTCACGAAAGCGCGCAGCCTACCGGCCCCAGCAAGTTCGGCTGCCTCCTCGGTAGAGCGGTCTAACTCGGACCACTGCGAGCCGATGGTTCGCACGGCCAGCGAATAGTTTATGAATACGTGCGCAACGATAATCCAAATTGCCGATGTTGTATTCCATTTATGGAATGAACTAAATGCGGTTGCCACGACAACCGTTGGCAGCATGAACGGAACGGTTATGAGCGCACGCAGGATCTTCTGGCCCCTGAACTTGCGCCTGTACAAAATGTATGCGCCTGGCACTCCGAGCAAAAGACAAATTGCCGTCGAGACAATCGCCTGCCAAAACGTGAACCAAAGTACGTCCAGGGTCTTCGGGTCAAAGATGTCGTGAACCCACTCGTGAGTGAAGCCCCTGCCGAGAATGGTTGCCAAAGGCCAATAGAACAGAACCCCGATAAAGATAATCGGGATTGCCCAGATCAGCTTTTTAGCCAAAGAGATTGCCCCACTGCTTGAGCCAGGCTTCGCGCCGCTGACTAATCTTCAAGTTCTCGCCCAAGCTGCTGGTTGCCTCGGGAGCTTTGGTTGCCCAAGACTCTGGGATAGCCGCTTTCTTGTTGATTGGGTAGACGTACATCGAGGCCGGCATCGAGTTCTGAAACTCCAATGAACCTAGCCACTCGATTAGTTTTGCGGCGCCGGTCGGGTTCTTTGAGCCTGTCAGTGTCGCCGCGTATTCGGTTTGCCTGAAGCAACCATCGAGAATCGCCGCAGTGTTCGCCTCGTCGGCAGGTGACGACGAGTAGCTGAGCACTATTGGGTAATCCCCTTTGCCTGCCGAACCCGAGAAGTCGGTGTAGTAGGCGTCTTCCCATCCGGCGTCAACCTTTACGCCATTTGCCTTGAGAGCCGACCAGAACGGCTGCCACTTGCCCTCGCCAAACCGAGCGACGGTAGCCGCTAAGAAGCCAAGGCCTGTTGAGGAGGTAGTTGGGTTTTCGATCACGGTTAGGTTCTTGTAACGCGGTTGGGTTAGTTCTAGCCAAGTCTTCGGTGTTGCTATTGCATGAGCCTCAAACCAGGTCTTGTCGTAGTTGAAACAGATGTCGGCATAATCAATGGCCGTGACTGTCGACTTTTCAAGGATTCCGTTGTCTTCGGCCTTACCAATGAAGGTGTTGTCGATTCCATAGACCGCATCGGCGATCGGATCGCCCTTGGTCAGCACCAACTTGTTGGTCAGGGCGCCGGCATCGCCGGCTTTGACGATGGTGAGCTTCAGGCCGCTTGACTTCTCGAAGCGTGCAATCAGAGACTTACTGATTACTACCGAGTCGTGGGTTACCAGCACCAAGTCGTTGCTGGATTTTGCGGCGCAACCGGTGAGCAGCAGAACAACAGTTGCGATGTATGCGATTTTTGGAATACGAAACATTCCAAACTCCTTCCTACGCCGGCATTACCCGGATCAGGTTTAACGGTCGGTGACTTTCGTCACCCTCTCAGCCCTAAGGCTCCCGTGTGTTTATTTACTTCTTGAAACTAGGTTAGTGCCCAACTGCCGCGTCGGCTGCTGCTTCTTCTGCCGCCGACTTCGTGCGAAGGGTAGGCACCTTGATGATCCAAGAAAGTACGAAGGCTATTGCAACGACCGAAGCAGCAGAGGCGAATACCAATACCGCAGAGTTCGCGAAACCGTCTAGGAATGGTCGCGCAATGCGCGGGTCTAGGCCGGTCAAGAACGAGGAGTCGGTGCTGAGGCTTGGACCCCCGGTAGGCATCGGCACATCTGGGTGCTGGCTGGCCATGTAAAGCCCATTAGCCATTCCTTGGTCTTTCAAAGAAAGAGCCTGATCGGTGCTGGCGGCCTGCAAGCCTGCTTGAACGTCCTTGTTTGCAAGCGAAGTCTTTATCGCGTCTGGCAAACGGTTGAACAAGATCGAGATGAACACGGCGACACCGAGGGTTCCACCCATTTGACGGAAGAACATGGTCGACGAAGTTGCAACACCGATGTCGCTTGCAGGCACCGAGTTCTGTGCTGCGAGCGTCAAGGTCTGCATTAGCTGACCAAGGCCCATGCCGATTACGACCATCGAAAGCGACATTACCCAGATTGGGGTGTCGTAGTGATAGTTGAACAGGCTGATGTAGCCCGACATTAGCATTCCGGTTCCGAGCACCATGAATATCTTGTATTTGCCGGTGCGGCTGGTTACCTGACCGCTGACCAAGGTTGCAGACATCATTCCGAGAACCATCGGGAGCATTAGGAATCCAGATTGCGTAGGAGTTACGCCATTAACGATCTGGAGCAGCAACGGAAGGGTCATCATTCCACCGAACATTCCAACACCGACGATCACACCGAGAATGGTGGTCAAGGTGAAGGTGCGGTTGGCAAACAACTTGAGAGGAAGAATCGCCTCTACGCCAGCGGCACGCTCGGCGAAGATGAACGCTGTGATACCAACCGCGCTGGTCACGTACATCGCGATCGCGAGAGCACTACCCCAACCCCAGTCGCGACCGTTCTCGGCCACGAGGAGCATCGGAACAACACCGATGACGATGGTGATAGCGCCAAGCCAGTCGATTCGGTGCTTCACAGGGGTGTGAGGAACGTGCAGGAACTTCCAGACCAGGAACAACGCAAGAGCGCCCAGCGGCACGTTGATCAAGAAGATGTACTTCCAACCCGCAACACCAAGAATCTGACCTGCACCGGCGAATAGCCCACCGATAACCGGGCCGAGAACGCTCGAGGTGGCGAAAACCGCGAGGATGTAGCCCTGGTAGCGGGCGCGTTCGCGTGGCGAAGCGATGTCAGAAAGAATCGTGATTGCTAGTGCAAACAGACCACCAGCTCCGAGGCCCTGAACCGCGCGGAAGGCGGCGAGCTGGTACATCGTGGTCGCGAACGCTGAAAGCAGCGAACCGAACACGAAGATGCTGATTGCGATCAGGAAAAGGCGACGACGTCCGAAGATGTCACCGAGCTTTCCGTAGATCGGGGTGACGATGGTCGAGGTAATGAGGTAGGCGGTGGTTACCCAGGCCTGAAGTTCGAGACCCTTTAGGTCGTCCGAGATAGTTCGCATCGCGGTGCCCACGACGCTCTGGTCGAGGGCTGAGAGGAACATGCCGGCCATGAGGCCAACAAGCACGAGTAGGATCTCCTTGTGAGACATCTGACCTGCGACTGGTTTTTTTGCGCTTGAAGACAAAGGCAACTCTTTTCTGTTCGAAAGTTAGGCTTGAAGCAATGGTTAAAAAATCGCTCGCGGCATTTGCTGCCACCATAGCTCTGGCTTCTATTCTAAGCGCGAGCGTTCAGGCGACCGCTGCCGACGGTTTCGATAAAACACAACACTCACTGGTGGCAGCTAATTCCCTATGGGTCATTGTTAATAAGACCCACCCGCTGAAGCCCCTAAAGTATGCGCCTGCAAACCTTTCCGCACCCAAGAAATTCAATAATGGCAAACTCCAGCTAGCTAAACCCGCCGCGGACGCGTATGTAGTAATGGCCACCGCCGCCAAGACCGCCGGAGCCGGCACGCTTTCGATCGCCAGTGGTTACCGGTCTTACGCTCTTCAAGTCACCGTGCACGCGCAGGACGTCAAGAAGTTCGGGTTGACGGCGGGTGAAAAGCTGGCTGCGCGTCCTGGTTTCAGCGAACACCAAACGGGTTTGGCTGCCGATGTCTGGGCACCGGCTCAGAGTTGTCGAATTAGAGTCTGCTTCGCAACCACCAAGGCAGGCAAGTGGCTAAAGGCCAATGCCTGGCAGTACGGCTTCGTGATTCGCTACCCAGATGGTTCATACCCAACCACCGGTTACCAGTTTGAACCCTGGCATCTGCGTTATGTGGGGGTCGAGCTTTCTACCGAGCTGCACAACACCGGCTTCACGATCCTAGAAAAGTTTTGGCAATACCCGAATTCACCTAACTATTAGTTGAGCGACGCCCGCAGTTATTCGGCCCATCGCGTAATCTTGAATTGTGATTGACCTAAACCTTCTGCGCGAAAATCCGGCAGCGATAAAGGCGTCTCAGCGCGCTCGCGGAGCCAGTGAGCAGTTGGTTGACGACGCAGCGGCCGCCGATGCCGCTTGGCGCGCAAAGCTAATCGAGTTCGAAAACCTTCGAGCCGAGCAAAACGCTCTGAGCAAAGAGGTTTCGACCGCGCCAAAGGAAGAAAAGGCAGCGCTCGTTGCGAAGGCGCAGGAGCTCGGAACCCGCGTGAAGGCCGCCGAAGCCGAGTCGAACGAAGCTTCAGAAGCACTGGACAAACTCGTCTGGAAGATCGAAAACGTCGTAATTGACGGCGTCCCAGCAGGTGGCGAAGACGACTTTGTTGTAATTCGCGAGGTTGGTACCAAAGCAACCTTCGATTTCGAGCCACGAGACCATGTTGCACTGGGCGAACTGCTCGACATCATCGATATCGAGCGCGGAGCAAAGATTTCGGGCAGCCGCTTCTACTTCTTGAAGGGTTGGGGCGCACGCCTCGAAATCGCACTGATGAACATGGCTCTCGACTTGGCCACCAAGGCCGACTTCACAGCTTTAATCACCCCGACTCTGGTTCGCCCAGAGGTAATGGCCGGCACCGGTTTCTTGGGCGAGCACGCCGACGAGATCTACTACCTACCTGCCGATGACCTCTATCTGACAGGTACTAGCGAGGTTGCGCTCGCCGGTTACCACCGCGACGAGATTCTCGACCTCAGCGAAGGCCCTATGCGCTATGCCGGTTGGAGCACCTGCTATCGCCGCGAGGCCGGCAGCCACGGCAAAGACACCCGCGGCATCTTGCGCGTGCACCAGTTCAACAAACTCGAAATGTTCTCTTACATCAAACCCGAGGACGCCGAACAGGAGCACCTGAACCTGCTGGCTCTCGAAGAACAGATGCTTCAGGCCTGCGGCTTGGCATATCGCGTAATCGACACCGCAGCCGGAGACCTCGGTTCATCGGCCGCCCGCAAGTACGACTCAGAGGCCTGGGTCCCGAGCCAAAACACCTACCGCGAGCTGACCTCGTCTTCGAACTGCACCACTTTTCAGGCCAGACGCCTGAACGTTCGTTATCGCAAAGAGGACGGCAAGACCGCGCCGGCTGCAACGCTGAACGGCACACTTGCCACCACGCGCTGGTTGGTCGCGATTCTCGAAACTCACCAGCAGGCCGATGGTTCGGTTCGAATTCCGAAGGCTTTGCAGCCTTACCTTGGTGGCGCCGAAATTATCGCCCCAAAGGTTCGAGGCTAATTTCGTGCTTGCCGCTCAAGACCGCTGGCTAATCGCCATCGACATCGACGGCACCCTTGTGCACGACGACGGCTATCTCTCGCCAGCCGTGATCGAACAGGTTCAAAGGGTTCGCGCTCTCGGCCACGAGATCGTTGTTGCCACCGGCCGCTCGGCTGCCAACGCGATCCCAGTGATTCAGCAACTCGGCTTCGCCTCCGGCCCGGCAGTCGCGTCGAATGGTGCCGTTCGCCTAGAGGTGGACCCGGCGCATCCGAGGGGTTATCAACCGACCGAGGTAATCACATTTGACCCTGCCGAAGTTCTCGGCAAACTTATCGAAGCCCTGCCCGATGCCCACTTTGCGGTGGAAGACGCCGACGGCAGCTACCGGTTTCACAAACATTTTCCGAAGTACGCCCTAGGCGACGAAAACATCGAGACTCCGCTAGACCAACTCATGGGTCAGCCGGTTAGCCGCGTGGTTGTGCTGAGCCCCGGCCACGACGTCGAAGACTTCCTAGACAAAGTGGAGGCAATCGGTCTCAAGTCGGTGAGCTACGCGATCGGTTACACGGCATGGCTCGACATCGCCCCCAAAGGCATCACCAAGGCCAGCGCTCTCGAGAAGATTCGCACCGACTTGGGCATTCACCCGAGCCAGATAATCGCCATCGGCGACGGACGCAACGACATCAACATGCTCGAGTGGGCGCAGGCCCAGGGCGGCTTCGGTTTTGCAATGGGTCAGGGCCCAGACGAAGTGAAGTTGGCCGCCAGCGCAGTGACTTCTTCGGTCGAGGATGACGGCGTTGCCAGAGTTCTCTCAGGTTTTGAGGGCATCCTGTTCACCGAGTCACTCGGGTAAACTTAGGTAGTTAGTAAACAGGCTCCGAAAGGTCCTTCCAATGAGCAAGCACGACAATCGTGGGTTTTTCAAATCCCGCCGTGCTTTCGCGCGCCATGGTGCGATCGCGCCTCAAAAGAAATCTTCCGCGCTTTGGGGCCTGTTTTTCAAAGGCGTCGCCGTAGTTATCGGTGCAGCGCTGGCATTTGGCGGGGTTACGGTTTGGAACCTAACCAACACCCTAAATAAGCACACTTTCGACATCACCGATGCCTCCGGCAAAAAGATCGAACCAGCCGACCTAAACGGCCCAATCAACATGCTTCTGGTCGGCTCCGACAGTCGTGCTGGCCAGGCCAGTGTCTTCGGGCACGACAAGTCGGTGCTTGCCGATGTGATTATTCTTTTGCACATCTCGGCCGACCGCAAGAACGCGGTTGCACTGAGCTTCCCGAGAGACCTCATGGTTCCGTGGCCTGCCTGCCCTAGCACCTCTGGTGGTTCGGGCTACCTACCGCAAACGCTAGGACAAATAAACGCGACCATCGCCAATGGCGGCCCTCGCTGCACTCTTTTGACCATCGAAAAACTCACCGGGGTCCAGATTCCTTACCTCGCCATGATCAACTTCAGCGGCGTAATCGAAATGTCAAACTCAATCGGTGGCGTCGAGGTTTGTGTTGCCAAAGACATCCACGACACCTACACGTTCCTGAACCTGAAAAAGGGCAAGCACGTTCTTCAGGGAATGCAGGCTCTGCAGTTCTTGCGCACCCGTCACGGCGTTGGCGACGGCTCTGACCTCAGTCGAATCTCGAACCAGCAGGTCTTCTTGACCTCCCTCGTTCGCAAAGTTCGTAGCGAAGGAGTTTTGACTAACCCGCTTCAGCTCCTTTCGCTCGCTAACGCTGCTGTTCGAAACATGACACTTTCGACCTCGCTTGCAAACCTGAGCACAATGATCGCCATCGGGGGCGCACTCAAGAATATTCCTCTTGAAAAGATTACGTTCCTGCAGGTGCCTTCGCGTGGCGGGCTACCGGCACCTTATTCGGGTCGAGTCATGCCGGTCTATGAAAAGGCCAACGTCCTGTTTCAAAAACTCGTAAACGATGAGCCGATCTTGATCGCCAAGGCAAACCCGGGTACCGGAGCAATTGTTGAGACCCCGGCACCTTCGGCGACCCCAAACCCCACCCCGACTCCAACCCCAACTTCGACAGACTCTTACCTGGACGACACCTACCGAGGAACCAACGGCTCATTAACGACCTGCTCGGGTTAGTGTGTAACCATGACCGAACATGTTTCGGCTCTGGATCTTTTTACGATCGGCATTGGTCCGTCTAGCTCACACACCGTGGGCCCGATGAGAGCAGCTGCTCAGTTCAACGACGAACTGCGAGCCAAAGGGATTACCTCCGATTCAGTCCGCGTTACCCTCTATGGTTCACTGGGGGCCACCGGCATTGGGCACGGCACCAAAAACGCGATCCTCGCCGGTCTGCAAGGCCAGCAACCCGAAACCTGCGACCCCGAATACGTGCG
>CAIJJH010000094.1 GCA_903820955.1 uncultured Micrococcales bacterium | reverse complement strand
TTATCCACAGGTTATCCACATATCCATCGGCGTGTCTCCACAGTTTTCCACAATTTCTCCACAGGCGTTGTTCGCTTTATCGGTGTCCATGGTGAATGCTAGAAAAGTCTTAGCGAGTAATAGGAGGTAGCCATGGCGTTCTCAACGGTCCCAAAAGGCGATCAAATCGGTTCGGTTGATCGGGTTTTGCCGCACGACCTTCAGGCAGAACAGTCTGTTCTAGGCGGAATGCTGCTCTCACAAGACGCCATTGCAGACGTCTTCGAATACATCGGCTCACACGACTTTTACGCGCCAAAGCACGAAATCATCTTCAGCTCGATCTACGCCCTCTATGGCCGAGGCGAGCCAACCGACGTAATCACTGTCACCGCAGAACTCACTCGCAACGGAAACCTGGTTCGCGGCGGCGGGGCAGACTACCTTCACAGCCTCACCAGCGTTGTGCCAACGGCAGCAAACGCCGGCTTCTACGCCAAAATCGTTCAAGAAAAGGCCGTTCTGCGCCGTTTGGTCGAAGCTGGAACCTCGATCGCATCGATGGGTTACACCAACGAGGGCGAAGTCGAAGACCTAGTCAACGCAGCCCAAGCTGAGATCTACGCGGTTGGCTCATCGGCCTTCAGCGAAGACTACGCACCCCTAAACATCTCGCTTGAGGCCGCTGTCGAACAAATCGAGCTTGCCCAGAAGCGCGGCGGCGAAATGGCCGGCATCGCAACCGGATTCCACGACCTCGACGCCCTAACCCACGGTCTTCACGGTGGCCAGCTGATCATCTTGGCTGCTCGCCCGGGCGTCGGCAAGTCAACCCTCGCCCTAGACATCGCCCGAAACGCCGCCATCGAACAAAATCAGGGCGTCCTCTTCTTCTCTCTCGAAATGAGCCGGGCCGAAATCGCCCTAAGGCTCCTCAGTGCCGAATCCAGCGTTCGACTCCAGAGCATGCGTGGCGGAACCATTGCCCAAGACGAGTGGAAGAAGCTCGCAAGCGTTCGAGGCAACCTCAACGACGCGCCTCTATACATCGACGACTCCGCCAACCTCACCCTGGTAGAGATCCGCGCCAAGTGCCGGCGCCTGTCTTCGAGCCTTGGCCTGAAGCTGATCGTCATCGACTATATCCAGCTGCTCACCTCGGGCAAGAAGGTCGAATCGCGCCAGCAAGAAGTCTCGGAGTTCTCTCGTTCGCTAAAGCTCCTAGCCAAAGAGCTGAACATCCCGGTCATCGCGATCTCGCAGCTGAACCGAAACTCAGAGCAGAAGACCGACAAGAAGCCCGAAATCTCTCACCTTCGCGAGTCTGGCTCGCTCGAGCAAGACGCCGACGTCGTGATCCTGCTTCACCGCGAAGACATGTTTGGCACCGAGTCAACTCGCAAGGGCGAAGCCGACATAATCCTCGCCAAGCAGCGCAACGGCCCTACCGACACTGTCCCAGTTCTCTTCCAGGGCGCCTATTCTCGATTTATGAACATGAGCAAGAAGAAACCCGAATGATCCGCAAGCTCACCGCCGCCAAGGCAATCGCAGCAGCAATCGGCGCCGGCGGTGTGGTCTTCAACCGCGGCAACGCCAACGTGGCCTCGATTGCAATCTTGGTCTTCGCCGTCCTAGTGTTCGCTATCGAAATCCTTTCAATGCGCGAGCGAATTTTTGTGGCGGTCATCAACCTACTCGGCTTGGCCCTCACGTTGACCTTCGCTAGCGTCATGGGCAACTTAAAAGAACCGTTCGATCGCTTCTACATGCTGGTGCTAATAGTCAGCCTGTTTCAATTGCTCTCAGAAACGGTGATCAACTTCAGCAAGCGCTGGGCCATCAAGGGCAACGTCGACCACATCATCAACTGGTCTCTTCACCTGATTCTCTGGATCATCTTCGGCTGGGTGCAACCAGATCTGATCGGAGCAGTCGGAGTCTTCGGCGCTTACTGCGCGATTCTGGCAGTTCACTGGGGCATCGAGGCCACCGGGCCGAAGCCTCTCAAACAGGATTAGGCTAGAGTCATGGCCTCCCTCAAAAACATCATCGGCGTTCGCGTCTACCTCACCATTTCGGCGATCTCTGGCGTAATTGTCGGCTTCATCGTCTGGGGCGGCCTTCGCGACCTGGCCAAGAGCCTGATCTGGGGCGGTCTCGCATTCATCGTGGTTCTAGTTGCAATCGCAACCCTCGACCTTAGCTTGCGCGGGGCAGAGCCCGAAGACCCAAACCAGCCTCGGCTCAAGTAGTTATTTAGCGCCGAACCTCTTGGCCAGCTCAGCGGCCAGACCGGTGTAGTTGTTTGGGCGCAAAGCGATCAGGCGATCCTTCGCCTCCTGCGAGATGTCTAGCCCGGTAATAAACTCAATCAACTCTTGGTGACCGATGCGCTTGCCGCGGGTTAGGTCTTTTAGCAGTGCGTACGGGTCGCTGATCTGAGAGCGACCGGCTGCAACCTCGGCGCGAATCACGGTCTGAATCGCTTCTCCCAGAACCTCCCAGTTGTCTAGAAGGTCTGATTCGAGAGCGCCAGCCGAAAGTTCTATTTCGCCCAAGCCGCGAGTCACATTGTCGAGGGCGAGCATGCTGTGGCCGAAGCCGAGGCCGATGTTGCGCTGCGAGGACGAGTCGGTGAGGTCGCGCTGCAGACGGCTCGTCACCAGGGTCGCCGCTAAGGAGTCCAAGATTGCGTTCGAAAGCTCGAGGTTTGACTCTGCGTTTTCGAAACGAATTGGGTTGATCTTGTGGGGCATTGTCGAGGAGCCAGTGGCGCCCTCCTGAGGGATCTGCTTGAAATAGCCGATCGAGATGTAGCTCCAGATGTCGGTGCAGAGGTTGTGCAGGATTCGGTTGAAGAGGGCGATTCGCGAGTAGAGCTCGGCTTGCCAGTCGTGTGATTCGATCTGGGTAGTCAGCGGGTTCCAGGTAAGGCCGAGTGCATTGACGAAGTCCTGGGACTGCTTGGTCCAGTCGACCTCTGGGGCTGCGACGACATGAGCCGAAAAGGTGCCGGTGGCTCCCGAGAACTTGCCGAGGTATTCGGATTTCTCGATGCGTGCAAGCTGACGATTCAAACGGTGGACGAAGACAGCCAACTCTTTGCCCATGGTGGTCGGGGTGGCCGGTTGGCCGTGTGTGCGAGCGAGCATGGCGGCGTCCACGTATTTTTTGGCTAGCTCGTCGAGCTTCGCGACCATGGCCTTGGCCTTCGGGAGCCAAACTTCGTTGACGGCATCTTTGATGGTCAGGGCGTAGGAGAGATTGTTGATGTCTTCGCTAGTGCAACCGAAGTGGGTTAGTTCGTGGAGGTCTTCGCGCCCGAGCTTGGTCAGCTGGTTACGAACGAAATATTCGACGGCTTGGACATCGTGTTTTGTGGTGGCTTCGGTTGCGGCCAGTTCGGCGACGTTAGCGTCTGAGAAGTTTGTCACTACAGCTCGAAGGGCTTCTGCTTCGCCCTGAAGAACAGGGTTAGCGGTTCCTAGAAGTGCTCGGTTGGCTAGCTGAATCAACCACTCGATCTCAACGTGAATTCGCGCGCGGTTTAGGCCGGCTTCGCTCAGGTATTCGCCA
>CAIJJH010000093.1 GCA_903820955.1 uncultured Micrococcales bacterium | reverse complement strand
GTGTTATCACGGGTAGAATTACCGAAACAAACCTCTTAACGGCAGGTCTTACTAATGACTCAGAATGACCCTTTCGGTTTCCTAGGGCTCACCTACGACGACGTCTTGCTCCTGCCCGGTGAATCCGACGTAGTTCCGAGCCAGGTCAACACCAGAAGCCGCATTTCTAAGCGCGTAGAGGTCAACATTCCGCTACTTTCTTCGGCCATGGACACCGTTACCGAAGCCCGTTTGGCTATCGCCATGGCTCGCCAGGGCGGCATTGGGGTTTTGCACCGCAACCTTTCGCTCGATGCCCAGGCCGAGCAGGTCGACCTCGTCAAGCGTTCAGAAGCCGGCATGATCACCCACCCGGTCACCACCACCCCGCTTGCCACCATTCAAGAGGTTGACGACCTCTGCGGCCAATACCGCGTATCGGGCCTACCCGTTATCGACGAGGACGGCCGCCTGGTCGGAATCGTGACCAACCGAGACATGCGCTTCGTTCTCGAGGTTCAGCGCACCACCACCCTGGTCAAAGACATCATGACCCCGATGCCTCTGATCACCGGCCCGGTCGGCATTCGCCCAGAAGAAGCCATCGCGCTCTTCGCCCAGCACCGAATCGAAAAGCTACCCCTTATTGACGAAAACGAGAAGCTTCGCGGCCTGATCACCGTCAAGGACTTCGACAAGAGCGAGAAATACCCAAACGCATCTAAAGACGCCAACGGCCGCCTGCTAGTAGCCGCAGCCGTGGGTGTCGGCCAAGACGCCTGGGAGCGCTCGATGGCCCTCGTTGAGGCCGGAGTCGACGTGCTAATCGTCGACACCGCCCACGGCCACAACTCGGCGGTGCTCGAGATGGTCGCCAAGCTCAAGGCCGAACCGTTCGCCAAGAACGTCGACATCATCGGCGGCAACGTCGCGACCCGCGAGGGAGCCGCAGCACTGGTTGCCGCAGGCGCCGACGGCGTGAAGGTCGGCGTTGGCCCAGGCTCGATCTGCACCACTCGCGTGGTTGCCGGTGTCGGTGTTCCTCAGATCACCGCCGTCTATCAGGCGTCGCTCGCCTGCGGCCCTGCCGGCGTGCCGGTTATCGCCGATGGAGGCCTGCAATACTCGGGTGACATCCCTAAAGCAATCGTCGCCGGTGCGTCCGCGGTAATGCTCGGCTCACTACTTGCCGGCACCGACGAAGCCCCTGGCGAAATCACCTTCGTCGGCGGCAAGCAGTTCAAGACCTACCGCGGCATGGGCTCGCTGGGAGCAATGCAATCCCGCGGCGAAGCCAAGAGCTACTCGAAAGACCGTTACTTTCAAGACGACGTGCTTAGAGAAGACAAGCTTGTGCCAGAGGGCATCGAAGGCCGCGTTCCCTACCGCGGCTCGGTCGCCTCAGTAACCCACCAGCTAATCGGTGGCCTTCGCGCAGCGATGGGCTATGTCGGTGCCGACTCTATCGAAGAGCTTCAAGCCCGCGGCAAGTTTGTGCGAATCACCTCGGCCGGCCTCAAAGAGAGCCACCCTCACGACATTCAGATGACCATCGAAGCACCCAACTACGGAACCCGCTAGGAGTCGCCATGAGCGAAATGGAAATCGGTCGCGGCAAGCGCGGCACCCGGGCCTGGGCCTTCGACGACATCGCAGTAGTACCTAGTCGCAGAACCCGCGACCCTAGAGACGTTTCAACCACCTGGAACATCGACGCCTACTCGTTCAACCTCCCAGTGCTCGCAGCCCCGATGGACTCCGTCGTTTCACCAGAGACCGCAATCGCCATCGGCAAGCTCGGCGGCCTAGGTGTTCTCGACCTCGAAGGCCTCTGGACCCGCTACGAGGACCCAGCCCAGCAGTTCAACGAAATCTCGAAACTAACCCCCGAGCAAGCAACCTCCCGCATGCAGCAGATCTACTCTGAGCCAATCAAACCAGAACTGATTCGCGACCGCCTAGCCCAGATTCGCGCAGCGGGAGTCACCGTTGCCGGAGCCCTAAGCCCCCAGCGCACCGCAGAGTTTCACAAAACCGTTGTCGCCGCCGGCGTCGACCTCTTCGTGATCCGCGGCACCACAGTCTCAGCCGAGCACGTCTCAAAAAACCAAGAGCCGCTAAACCTCAAAGAGTTCATCTACGAACTCGATGTGCCCGTAATCGTCGGTGGAGCAGCCACCTACACCGCCGCCCTTCACCTAATGCGCACTGGCGCTGCCGGCGTCCTCGTTGGCTTCGGTGGCGGAGCAGCCTCAACCACCCGCAAGGTTCTGGGCATCCATGCCCCAATGGCAACCGCGGTAGCCGATGTAGCCGGCGCTAGACGTGACTACATGGACGAATCTGGCGGCCGCTACGTTCACGTAATCGCCGACGGCGGCCTTGGCACATCGGGTGACGTAGTCAAGGCAATCGCCTGCGGCGCCGACGCCGTCATGCTCGGCTCGGTTCTAGCAAGAGCCTTAGAAGCACCAGGTCAGGGCTGGCACTGGGGCCAAGAAGCCTTCAACCCCGAACTCCCCAGAGGCCACCGCGTTCACGTTGGCACCGGCGGCTCGCTCGAGCAGATTTTCAACGGCCCATCGACCGACGCCGAAGGCACCTCAAACCTCATCGGTGCACTAAAGCGCTCGATGGCAACCACCGGCTACTCAGACCTCAAAGAGTTTCAGCGCGTCGACGTAGTCGTAGCCCCCTACAACTCCTAATGCCTCAAAGCTTTTCGAAGGTCGCGCTAACCCCCAAGTGGGTTGGCGCGCTCTTCTTAGCTCTCGCAGTCGCAGCAATCTTCGCAGCCCTCGGCCAATGGCAACTCGGCAGAGCCTTAACCACGGTCGGCACTAAAACCACCCAAACCACAACACCCCTCGAAACACTCACCAAACCCGGACACGGATTCAAGACCGCCGACACCGCCAGAAAAGTCACCATCGACATCGCCGAATCCGAGTTTCTGGGCCGGGTTGCGAACAGACAGCAAGATAACAAAACTGGAACCTGGCACGTAGCCCTAGCCACCCTCACCAACGGCAACAAGCTGGTCATCGCCTACGACTTTTCAACCGAGAAAAGCTTCTTCATATTCTCCCCCGACGGCAAACTCTCCGGCTATTACCTCCCCAGCGAAGAACCTCAAGCTAAACAAAACAAACTATTTCAAACCCTCTCGGTCGAACAACTCATCAACCAAACGGACAACCCAACCGGACCCGTCTACCCAGGCTTCGTAGCCATCTCAGACAAAACCGTCGCCAACCCAATCGCAATCCAGCAAGAACAACCAAAGACCGAGATCAACGCCCTCAACGCCTTCTACGCCGTCGAGTGGGCACTCTTCGCCGGCTTCGCAGTCTTCCTCTGGTGGCGAATGGTTCAAGACGAGCGCCTCGGGCTTCGAGCCGAACGATAAACCCTGATACTGAGCAAATGAGCCCTCAGAACACGGAAAGAAACAAATAGGTAACGTTTAGATAATTCGTCAGTTATCGTTTGGTTTTGCTGGATTCTCGGCTTTATCTTTGTAGAAAGTTTTTGGGTTCTAGGTTTGTTCGGTAAAGAAAACATTAAAGATTTTAGATGGGACTCTATGCCTGACGAGTCCCTGTTGGCTAGGAGACTAAGAGAGCAAGAATACATAAACGAGGCTGGCGGAATATCCAGCAAAGGAAGTAACTTGAACCTACACAACTTGATCAACTCGGTAAGGCAGCATTGATGTATCCCAAACGAAATAGGAAATATTTCCTCGAAAATCGAGGTGGCAATTTGCACTTGGCCATGAAAGGGAAGTTGCCAACTTTTGCCCTATTCTTGTGGACTGCCTTCGGTGGAGGCATCACATACCTTATGCAATGGAACCCAAAATATTCCAAATTCCAATCGTCGGGCAATGCAAGTTACTACCTGGATAAGGAGGCTCAACAAAAGAATCTGAGGCTCATCCTTCGAACCTGTTTGCTCCTTCGCTCTCTAGAGGTAAGAGATGGCTATAGTCATTTCCTGCCAGAGCTTGAGAGACTCTCCAGGTTAAACCACATTTGGATTCAGGGGGAATTGGTCGGCGCTTATAACCTTAAGCGACTCCAGAGGCTTGAAACCCTAGGTTCGACATCGCCTTCGATTCAAAACGTGCGCGGTTTGGAAAATCTGAAGCACCTAAAATTCGTTTATGTCAAAAACGTCAAACTATCTTGGTTTTTAAAGCTTCCGCAATCAGTCGAAAGGATCTACACATCTGGCCAATTGCCAACAGGTGTGCCCCTCGGTAAATTGCCTCATCTCGATACGCTTGGAATTAATGGCTGCCGGAAGTTTGACTTGGCTATTTTAATGCCGAGTGTTTCGTTGATCGAACTTCACTTGACCAACATCTCGGTTCTTGAAGGGACTCCGAATCTTTTGGGCAAATATCCAAATTTACAGCGGGTTCGCACTGCTGGATTGAGAGAAGCCGACTATCGGCTCTTACAAAAAACCAATTCTGGTATCGAATTCAGCCACGAATTCGATTTCAGGTCCTGAGTGTTCTCCCCTGACCTTAATTTGATCATCTTTATCTAATCCAAAGGAATGATTTCTCTGCATATAAGCAGCGGTGATGATTGGAAAGTTCATTCAAGAAGGCATCGCGCCACAGCGACAGAGGTAAGTCCGACTGCCATCACAAAGTTTCTATAACTGCTATAGAAACTCATGGGCACTAATGGATCCGGGCAAATCACATACGGCTGAGGCAAACCAAGAACACAAGTCGAATTTTCTTGGGATTCAATGATTTAAGTCACGAAAGTGTGTCTTGGCCTAGTAAGCACTGACAGCCGTTTTTGTGATTTCCAACTATCGATCCATGTGAATCCGCAAGGCTGACCTGAAGTCATTTGTAGCGCCTTTCTGACCGACTATCTTGGTGTGACCTAACGGTAAACTTGAACCATGTCTAAAGCCCAAATCAGCGCAGTGAAGTATTTTCGCGTTACCTCTTATATCACCGGCACGTTCTTGATGCTGTTGGTCACCGAGATGGTTGTGCGTTACGGGCTTGGCTATGACTTTTATGCGTTTGGGCCTCACGGTTTTGTAACGCTTGAACTGCGCTCCGTCGGCGGCGAAAACGTCGCGCTTTCTAGCGGTTTCAACCTTTCAACCGCGATCTTGATTGTTCACGGCTGGCTCTATGTTGCCTACCTGTTTGGTGACTTTAGGCTCTGGACGCTGATGCGTTGGAGCTTCACGCGTTTTCTAATCATTGCTGCCGGTGGCATTGTGCCGATGCTGTCATTCTTTACCGAGCGCCACTTCAGCAAGGTGGCAAAGGCTCAGATCGAAGGGGAGAGCAATTAACCGCCCAGTACTAGTCGTCGACTTTGGCGCCCAATATGCTCAGCTGATTGCCCGTCGCGTTCGCGAGGCCGGTGTTTATAGCGAGATCGTTCACCACAATATCACTGCTGCCGAGGTTATGGCCAAGAAGCCTTTGGCAATCATTCTTTCTGGTGGTCCTTCATCGGTTTATGAAGAGGGCTCCCCACAGCTTGATGCGGGGATTCTTGAATTGGGCGTCCCTGTTTTGGGTATTTGCTACGGCTTTCAGACTTTGGCTAATGCTTTGGGTGGTCGGGTTGATAAGACCGGTAAGCGCGAATATGGTGCAACCGAGCTGACCGTTCGCGCTGGGGGAGAGATTCTCGACGGCCAGCCGGCTTCGCAGATTTGCTGGATGTCGCACGGCGACCAAGTAATGGAGGCTCCGGCAGGGTTTGAGGTTTTGGCTTCGACCGAGACCACCCCGGTTGCTGCTTTTGCTGACTCGGCTCGCAAGAT
>CAIJJH010000092.1 GCA_903820955.1 uncultured Micrococcales bacterium | reverse complement strand
GTGACCCAGCCGACATCTGCCGTGCACCAGTAAACGTCGCTTTCGGGGTGCAGGTCGAAGACGTTGCGGTGAGTGAAGGCGGCCTGGGTAAGGTAGCCGCCCGAGGTGTGCAGGATTCCCTTCGGCTTTCCGGTGGTGCCGGAGGTGTAAAGGATGAATAGCGGGTTTTCGGCTGGGAAGGCTTGGGCCACGTGCTCGGCTTCGGCGGCTGCCATGGCTTCGTTCCACCAGATGTCTTTTTCAGTCCAGTTGACTTCACCGCCGGTGCGCTTGACCACCAAAACGTTCTCAACGCTCGGGCAGGCATTCTCGCCGAGCGCGTCGTCGACAGCGGGCTTCAGTGCGCTGGCTTTGCCTCTGCGGAATCCACCGTCGGCAGTGATCACGAGCTTTGCATTTGCATCGTGGATGCGCGTGGCCAGCGATTCGGCCGAGAAGCCTCCGAAGATTACCGAGTGGATCGCACCGATTCTTGCAACGGCGAGCATGGCAATCACGGCTTCTGGAATCATCGGAAGGTAGATCGCCACGCGGTCGCCTCGCTCGATGCCAAGGCTGGTCAAAACATTCGCGGCGCGTTTGACCTCGGCGGTGAGTTCGGCGTAACTGTAAGACCTTGAGTCTCCAGGCTCACCCTCGAAGTGCAGCGCGATGCGCTCGCCGTTGTCGGCCAAAACGTGGCGGTCGAGACAGTTGTAAGCAACGTTGATTTCGCCATCTTCAAACCAAGTGGCAACCGGGGCAGCAGACCAATCGAGAGTCTTGGTGAACGGTTTGTGCCAGTGCAGCTGATTTGCCTGTTCTGCCCAGAAGCCCATGCGATCTTTTTGGGCTCGGTTGTAGAGGTCTGACTTGGTCTCTTGAGCCAAGTATTCGAATGAATCAGACAACTTTGCCCCTCAAGTTTTGATGTTTTGGCAATCCAAACATAAAACTTCCTGAGAATGTGTGAATAACCAGAAAATTGCAATTACTTGCCTTTAGAATTATCGAGATGGCTTCGCGCCATCCTGCGGTACCGATTCCCCCAATAGGTACCGCCCGTCGGCAGGCTCTCCCCCAGAGCCTGCCGACACTCCTTTAAGTAGGGTTATCCACACATTGCAGGCCATTAAGCGTTTCCTGGTTGTGGTTGGCGATTCTTGGTTCATGCAACTCGAAGACCTCATGGCTCAAGAAGGCCTGACCGATCTGGTCATCAACGGTTCCGCGGGTTTTGCTCTGATTGATGGCACTTGGCAGCTGGTAAACCACGGTCTCGAGCTGGACGAGGTGGCCAAGCTGGCTATCGAACTCTGTGATCGCGGTGGGCGCCACCTCGATCTGGCGAACCCGTTTGCCGATGTCTCGGTCGACGGGTTTCGCGTCCACGCAGTTTTGGCTGCTGGTGTTTCTACAAAGCCACTCATCTCGATTCGCAAACACAGCGCGCGGGTATTCGCGGTTTCAGAGGAGTTGCAAGAAGTTGTCACCAGCCGAAAGAACTTCTTGGTTAGCGGAGCAACTGGCGCTGGCAAGACAACGTTGCTGAGGTCGATGTTGGCGAGGCTGGGTGAGCGCGTGATCACAATCGAGGACGTCGCCGAGTTGGCCTTCGAACCACCAAACTTCGTGTCGTTGGTCGCTCGCCAAGCCAACGTCGAAGGTAGAGGAGAGTTCGGTGTCGAACGACTTTTTCGCGAGGCGCTCC
>CAIJJH010000091.1 GCA_903820955.1 uncultured Micrococcales bacterium | reverse complement strand
CCGAGGTTTCAAGATTTGCGGCGTCGAAGGCCTCCCAGGCGATGCCTTGAATTTTTACCAGTCGACCGAGATCGCCGACACGACGTGCGAAGTCGCCACCGACCACATCTCGGACCTGGGTTACTAAATCGGATTGGATTGCATCGACGCTCGGGAAGTTGTTCATGAGAGTAATCTTAGGAATAGAACTCTCGAATCTTAAGGACATAAATGACCGACTCAAAGAAGCCAGCAGGCAAAGGCCACGCAACCCCGACCCGCAAGGAGCGCGAGGCTGCCAATCTAAAACCAATCGTCGGCCAAAAATCGCCCGAGGCTCGCAAGGCAGAAAAGAGCCAAATCACGGCAAATCGTGCGAAGGCCCGCGCTGGCATGATGGCCGGCGAAGAGCGCTACCTCGGCCCACGCGACAAGGGTCCGCAGCGCCGGATGGCTCGCGACATCGTTGACGGACGCCGCTTCACCTTTGGCGAAGTCCTGATTCCTGCCCTATTTTTGGTAATCATCACAAATACGATCCAGAACGTGGCCGTAGAGGTGGCCGGCATCTTCGTGCTCTGGGCGATCCTGTTTGCAATCGTGATCGATTCGACTCTGATTATTCGCAAGACGAAGTCTGAAATAGAAAAGAAGTACGGAAACCTCGAGCGCGGTGTCGGTTGGTACGCTGCCAGCCGCGGGTTCCACATGCGCCCTATGCGCCTCCCGAAACCACAGGTAAAGCGCGGTAGCGCGACAAAGTAACAACATCCGCCGAAAGTTCACAAAGGAGTCAACTTTGGCACAGGAAATAAAACTAACCGACCTGATTCCCCAGGTGGTTGGTGCGGTGAACGAGCTCAAAGACACCTACGGGGGCTTTGAGGTTCACGATTCGTTACAGGCCGACCTTGGCAAGGTTCAGTCGGTGTTAGCCGAACTTACCGAACGCCTCGACAACAACTTCCCTTTCTTCCACCCGCACTATGCTGGGCAAATGCTAAAGCCACCGCACCCCGTGGCAATCGCCGCCTACCTCGCGACGATGATGATCAACCCGAACAACCACTCGATTGACGGCGGCCCGGCGACCACGATCATGGAACGCGAAGTGCTGCGTGACATGGCAAAGATGTTTGGTTACCCGGAAGCGTTCCTCGGTCACCTGACCTGGAGCGGCACCACCGCGAATCTTGAAGCACTCTGGATCGGACGCGAAATCAACCCCGGCAAGGGCATCGCGCACAGCAAGGATTCGCACTACACGCACTCGCGCATGAGCGAGGTGCTGAATATCGAATCAATCGGAATTCGCACCGATTCTCTTGGCCGAATGGACCTCAACCACCTCGAAGAAGAGCTCCGCAGAGGCACTATCGGAACCGTCGTGGCAACTCTTGGCACAACTGGGCTTGGCGCGATCGATCCGCTTGCCGACATCATTCCACTCGCCCGAAAATATGGTGCGCGCGTCCACGTGGACACCGCATACGGCGGATTTTTCAAGCTCATCGAAAACCAGCTAGACCCAGAGGGTGCGAGGCATTACGCGGCAATCTCGCAGAGCGACTCGGTCGTGGTTGACCCGCATAAACACGGTTTGCAACCCTATGGCTGCGGTGCGGTGTTCTTTAGCGACATCACCGTGGGCAGGTTCTACAAGCACGACTCGCCTTACACCTACTTCGCGAGCGACGAACTGCACTTCGGCGAAATCCAACTCGAGTGTTCGAGAGCAGGCGCTTCGGCAGCAGCACTTTGGGCGACCCTCAAGGTGTTCCCACTAACCGAACAGGGTCTAGGCCAGGTCTTACTCGCCGGCCGCAATGCCGCAGTGAAGTGGCACGAGCTGCTTGAAACCTCAGAGGTGCTGGCCCCTTATCAGAAGCCGGAACTCGACATAATTGCCTACCTGCCGAGAGCCGAGTCGATGACCGAACTCGACTACCTGAGTCACGAGCTCTTCGTTCGGTCGACTGACGTGGAACGCAAAGAACAGATCCACCTGGCCACCTACGTGGTGAATAACGAAGCGCTGAGCGTGCGAGGATTTAATTTGAATCCGGACGCCGATAAAGCGCGAATCATGCGAAGCGTCCTGATGAAACCAGAGCAAGAAAACTGGGTTCAAAACTTACACAATCATGTGGAAGCCCTAACCAAAGAAATGATCGGCGAAAAATAATGGAATACCGCTACCTCGGAAACTCCGGTTTCAAAATCTCTGAACTCACCTACGGCAACTGGTTGACTCACGCCATGCAGGTTGATGATTCGGCGGCCATTGCCACCGTGCACGCAGCCCTAGATGGTGGAATCACCTCATTTGACACCGCGGACGTCTACGCCAACCAGGCCGCCGAAACGGTGCTTGGCAAGGCACTCGCGGGTCAGCGTCGTGAAGGCATCGAAGTCTTCACCAAGGTTTACTGGCCGGTTGCCGAGCGCATGCCGAACGACACAGGTCTTTCGCGCAAGCACATCATGGAGTCGATCAACGGTTCGCTAAAGCGCCTCAACCTCGACTACGTCGATCTCTACCAGGCTCACCGCTACGACGTCGAGACTCCGATCGAAGAAACCATGCAGGCATTTGCCGACATCGTGCGCGCAGGCAAGGCTCTCTACATCGGTGTTTCCGAGTGGAGTGCAGAACAGATCGAAGCCGGACACAAGCTTTCAAAGGAACTCGGCTTCCAGCTGATTTCGAGCCAACCGCAGTACTCGATGCTCTGGCGAGTCATCGAAAAGAAGGTCATTCCAAAGTCCGAAGAGCTTGGCGTCTCGCAGATTGTTTGGTCTCCGATGGCTCAGGGAATCCTGACCGGCAAGTACCTTCCTGGTCAGCCTGTGCCAGCCGACTCCCGCGCAGCCGATGAGGCAGCCGGTCGGTTCATTCGCGAAAAGCTAAACGACGAGGTTCTTACCCGAGTTCAGTTGCTGAAGCCTATCGCCGATGACCTCGGTCTCACTATGGCTCAGCTTGCCCTCGCTTGGGTGCTTCAGAACAAGAACGTCGCATCGGCAATCGTTGGCGCCAGCCGCCCGGATCAGATCGCCTCGAACATTGCCGCCGCCGGAGTCAAGCTTTCGGCAGACGTGATGGCAAAAATCGACGAGATTACCTTGCCGATTGCAGAAACCGACCCCGCGCTAACCACCGCACCAGAAACGCGCGTGGTCTAAGCCTTAGCGCGGTTGATTCGCCTGGCCCAGAATGGGCCGATGTAGATGAAGCCGGTGTAGCCCTGAACCAGGGTTGCGCCGGCTTTCATTCGTTCTTGGGAGTCCTCTGGGGTCTCCACTCCCCCAACGGCGATGATTGCTAGCCTGTCGCCGACATGACCCTTCAGCAACTTGAGGACCTCGAGTGATCTGGCCTTGAGTGGTGCTCCAGAGAGCCCGCCATCGCCGGCTTTTTCTATTGCCCCGGCTGGAGTTTTGAGGTTCGCGCGGGAAATCGTGGTGTTGGTGGCGATTATTCCGGCCAGCTTCAAGCGAATTGCCAAATCTGCGACGGCAATGACGTCTTCATCGGCCAAATCAGGGGCAATTTTGACCAAAACGGGCTTGGAACTAGATTCGGCTAGAACCGCCTTCAGAATCGGTTCTAGGGCCTCTACCGACTGAAGGGAGCGAAGCCCCGGCGTATTTGGCGACGAAACGTTTACCGCCAGATAATCGGCCAGCGGAGCGAGCAATTTGGCACTGAATCGGTAGTCTTCGGCGGCCTCTGCGACCGGGGTCGCCTTGCTCTTGCCGATGTTGATGCCGATGATGGGCAAGTTTTTGGGGTTTTTGGCTCGAAGCTTCGCTAGGCGCTCGGCGATCGCAGCCGCTCCGGCGTTGTTGAAGCCCATGCGGTTGACCAAGGCTCGGTCGGCGAGCAGCCTGAACAGGCGAGGCTTGGGGTTACCAGGCTGGGCTAGTGCTGTGACCGTACCGATTTCGACGTGAGAAAAGCCAAGGTCGCCCAATGCTCTGATTGCCAGTGCGTTCTTATCAAAACCGGCGGCAAGACCGAAAGGCCCTTTGAACTCGAGCCCGAAAGCCTCGATGGTATCGGTTTCACTCGGACCTAGACGCACCAGGCTGGTCAAGCCAATTGCGCGGGCAAATCGAATACCGGCAACTACCGCGTGATGAATCGTCTCGGGCTTAAACCGAACGAAGAAAACGCGAAGAATGAGGGAGTAAAACACGGTTCTAGGCTACCCGAAAGGGTTAAAACGAAAGAGCCGACACCCAGAGGGCATCGGCTCTTTCGTTGCTTTAATCTTTAGCTGCAACCGCTGGTTGATCCACAGCCTTCGCAGACGTGGCATGAACCGGATGGGCGCATCTTGATTCCACAGCTGAAGCAAAGTGGGGCGTCAGACTCTTTGCCCTGGAGCAGGTCGAAGAGCTCGGCCGAGGAGTGAACCTCACGCTTTGGCTCAACGGTTAGGGTTACTTCGACCGGAGCCGAAACCTCAACGATTGCCTCAACTTCGGCAACTGCTTCCTCAACAACCGGGGTCGAAGCGATCTCGACAACCGGTGGGTAGCCACCAGCTGCGTCCAACGCTGCCGAACGCTCCGAGGCGCTGTGAATGCCAAGCGCTGCGCGGGTGTCAAACGGTAGGTAGTCGAGAGCCAAACGACGGAAGATGTAGTCCATTAGTGACTTGGCCATACGGATGTCGGCGTCGTCGGTTAGACCGGCAGGCTCGAAGTTCACGTTGGTGAACTTCTTGACGTAGGTCTCTAGCGGAACACCGTACTGCAGACCGATCGAGATGGCGATCGAGAAGGCGTCCATCACACCGGCCAGGGTCGAACCCTGCTTGCCGAGCTTTAGGAATACCTCGCCGAGCTGACCGTCTGGGTAGCTGCTAGCGGTCATGTAACCCTCTGCGCCACCAACGGTGAACGAGGTGGTCGAAGAAGCACGCGACTTAGGTAGGCGCTTGCGAACCGGGTTAGATAGCGCGGTAGGCTCGGCGGCTTCGGCTGGCTTGTCGGCAACCTTGGCTTTTCCGTCGCTTAGCGGCTGACCAACCTTGCAGTTATCGCGGTAGATGGCTAGAGCCTTGAGGCCTAGCTTCCAACCGCGGTAGTAGACATCTTCGATCTCTTCTACGGTCGCTGTTTCAGGCATGTTCACGGTCTTCGAGATTGCACCCGAAAGGAAAGGCTG
>CAIJJH010000090.1 GCA_903820955.1 uncultured Micrococcales bacterium | reverse complement strand
GGCTGCGTCCTGGTCTACAAGGTAGTCGCCACCCTTGACGGTGTCGAAGGTGTGCCATTCCCAGCTGTCTTCTTCAACGTTTGCTAGGGCTGCGGCCATGCCGCCCTGAGCGGCTCCGGTGTGGCTTCGGGTCGGGAACAGTTTCGAGATTACCGCGGTCTTAGTGTGCGGGCCGGTCTCGATTGCAGCGCGCATACCGGCACCACCGGCGCCAACAATGACGACGTCGTACTCGTGGTGGTGAATCGTGGGCTTAGCCAATTTTGGTTGCTTTCTACTTGCAGACGCTGAGAGTGTGTGAAACCGATGAGTCGACGCATGGGTCGAAGGTGGTGACCACGAGGGTTCCTAGGATGATTAGCGAGGCGCAGACGACCCAGAGCGTGTAGTTGAGAACCTTGCGAAGGGTTTCGCGCTCGGTGTAGTCGTTGACGATTGTGCGCATGCCGTTGGTTCCGTGAATCAGAGCTAGCCAGAGCATCAGGCCGTCCCAAATCTTCCAGAACGGGTCTGCCCACTTGCCGGCAACGAAGGCGAATGAGATCTGGGTGATTCCGCCATTCATCACAAGGTTGATGATCAGGTGTCCGAAGATCAAAACCAGGAGGAACATTCCGGAGATGCGCATGTAGAGCCAGCCCCAGCGTTCGAACTTCGCGGCCTTGCGGCTTCTTGGGGAGCGAGGAGTTTCGATAACAACCATGATTAGTAGCCCAACTCGATGTCGTGAATGACGTTCATGATGTGTCTCGGGGCAAAGCCCGCGAACAGGATCACTGCTAGAGCGATGACGATCCAGAACATTACTCGCTGGTACTTCGTGCCCTTGCTCCAGAAGTCAATTAGCGTGACGCGGATTCCGTTCAGCGCGTGAAACAAGATTGCGGCAACTAGGCCAAGCTCGGCAAAGCCAATGATTGCGCCCTTGTAGGTGGCGATTACCTTGTCGTAGTCGGCTGGGCTCATGCGAACGAGAGCCGTGTCGAGAGTGTGAACAAGCAAGAAAAAGAATATTGCTACACCCGTAATGCGGTGGAGGACCCACGACCACATTCCAGTTTTGCCTCGATAAAGGGTGCCGGCGGGCTTGGTTGGCACGATTCCTCCTGTAAATGCTCTGCTTTGAACTCTGTCTAGTCTAAACCGCTGCCGCTCTGGGATACTGCCAACGCAGGAGGTTCGGATACGCTTTTGGTATGCCTAAAACACCAAACGAACGGTTCCACGCGGTTATTCCCGCCGGCGGAGTTGGTTCACGGCTTTGGCCGCTTTCGCGAGCCGCTGCACCAAAGTTTTTGCACGACCTAACCGGCTCTGGCCGTACCCTGCTTCAGGGCACCTGGGATCGACTCGTACCGCTGGCCGGCGACCGAATAGCCGTCGTTGCCGGTGCCGCTCACGAGAGCGGAATCCGCGAACAACTCGATGCCTTGCTGCCGGCAAATTTGTTTTTGGAGCAGTCACCTCGTGACTCAACCGCTGCCATTGCGCTCGCCGCAGCAATTCTTTTAAAGCGCGAACCAGACGTAATCATTGGCTCGTTTGCCGCCGACCACGCAATCGCCGACGAGCAGGCTTTTGCTCGGACGATTCGGGAGGCAATCGAAGTTGCCGCCACCGGTCGCTTGGTAACCATCGGAATCCAGCCAACGTTTGCGGCCACCTCATTTGGTTACGTCCACGCCGGAGCTGCCCTCGAGGTTGCCGGAGCCCCGAACGCTCGTCAGGTGAAAGACTTCGTCGAAAAGCCAAACAAGGCCTTGGCTCAGGAATTTTTTGAGTCTGGAAACTTTCTTTGGAACGCCGGAATGTTTGTTGCTCCCGCATCGCTGATTCTCGAACAACTTTCCAAGAGCGAGCAGGAGCTACACGACCGCATTCTCGAGATTGCCGATGCCTGGGATACCCCAAAGAGAGCTGAACTGGTTTCGAAGTTTTGGCCTCAGCTGAAGAAGATTGCCTTTGACTACAGCGTTGCCGAGCCAGCCGCCGCCGATGGTTTGGTTGCGGTGATCCCTGCCGAATTCGAATGGCACGATGTCGGCGACTTCGCCGGCGTTGCCGAACTTCTCTCTGGTGGTCGGCCCGACAACCTAGCCGTGATCGGTGATGCCCAGCTGCTCGCCGAAGATTCGAGCGGAATCTTGGTCGGCCAATCCAAGCGCTTGATCGCGGTGGTTGGCTTGAAAGACATCATCATCGTTGACACTCCGGACGCCCTCCTTATCACCACGAAAGAACACGCGCAGAGCGTGAAGAATATCGTCGAGACACTCAAGAATTCGGGTCACGGTGATGTTCTCTAGCAAAGTCCTGGCCGCCTTGCTGCCGGTAGTTTTGGTCACCGGTTGCTCCGGTGCGCCAACGGTGAGCGCCACCCCGACGAGCGCCACCACGACAGTTTGTCTTGTCACCGACTCGAGGGGTCTTTCTGATTCGGGAGTAAACGCGTCGGCCTATTCGGCGATCAAAGAGGCGGTTGTTTCGCTCGGGGTGGCAAAGCTAGCCAAGGTTTTGAGTTCGAGCTCAAACGCCGGTGTGGCATATTCCGCAATCAACTCGATGGTTCGCAAAGGCTGTGGCGTGATCGTGACTTCGGGCTCGATTCTTCGAATCGCAACCATTCGTGCCGCGCGAGCCAACCCGGATCTCGCGTTTGTCTTGGTTGACGATGTTGTGCCGAGCGCAGACATGAAGCCACTTGCAGACAACTTGAAACACCTCACCTTCGATGCCGGGCAGAGCGCGATTTTGGCCGGTTATCTGGCCGCGGCAAACAGCAAGACCGGCCTCGTGGCCACGTTCGGATCTTTCGACACTCCTGCTGTAAGGGCGTCCATGCAGGGATTCGCCGATGGCGTGCAACTTTTCAATAGCGACACAGATTCAAACGTGGTCTCGCTAGGAGAGCAAGGCTCGTTTGGGAAGAGGTCCTTTCTGCAAAGCTCTTCGAGCCAAGTTGCAGCAAAGAAGCTGACCGAAGGCTTTTTCGCCCAGGGCGCCGACATCGTGTTCCCCGTGGCCGGATCAGCCAGCCTAGGTGCTGGCCTTGCCACGGTTGGCCTAGACGGCAAGTACGTGATTGGCTTCGATCGCGACTGGTATTTGGATTCGGCCAATTTGGCTTGGCGCTCGCACATCCTTGCTTCGACTTTGAAACAGGTTTCTCGGCCAATCCTTGAAACCATTCAAGGTTTCGTGAAGTCAGGGCTTGTCGGAGACCCTGCCGCCAACGAGTTCGTGGGCAACCTAGACAATGGCGGCATTGCGCTGACCGATGAGCACGGTGTCGCGTTCGCACCGCAATACAACTCGGCGAAGAGCCAACTAATCTCGAAGATCAATTCGGGTCAAATCCCAACTCCGAAAGGTCCAACCAACTAATGGCAATCAATTTCAAGGCCCTGCCTAAGATTTCGCTTCACGACCACCTCGACGGGGGCTTGAGGCCACAGACCATCATCGAGCTAGCCGCCGAAATCAGCCATGAGCTGCCGGCGAAGGAT
Source organism: uncultured Micrococcales bacterium (assembly GCA_903820955.1). Taxonomy (GTDB): domain Bacteria; phylum Actinomycetota; class Actinomycetes; order Actinomycetales; family Microbacteriaceae; genus Rhodoluna. The sequence continues at coordinate 8,670 of CAIJJH010000090.1, read as the reverse complement.
GCCGACTCCCTGGGCAAATGGTTTAGAGAATCGGCCGATTCTGGTTCGCTGCCGCAGTACCTTGAGACCTTCACCCACACTTGCGCTGTGATGCAGACGCGCTCCGGCTTGACACGCGTGGCCCGCGAATTCGTCCAAGACCTTCACAAAGATGGCGTGATTTACGGCGAAATTCGTTGGGCACCCGAGCAGCACCTCGAGCAGGGTTTGACTCTAGACGACGTTGTCGAGGCGGTGCAGGACGGCCTCGAGCAGGGGGCCGAAGACGTCGCCGAACTCGGTGGCGAAATACGCACCGGTCAGTTGATTTGTGCGATGCGTCAAAACAATCGCGCGTTAGAGATCGCCGAGCTCGCTGTTCGTCACCGATTCAACGGAGTGGTCGGGTTCGACATTGCCGGGCCCGAAGCCGGGTTTCCGGCCTCGCTGCACCGCGCAGCATTTGACTACCTTGCCACCGAGATGATGCCGATCACCGTTCACGCGGGCGAGGGCGACGGAGTCGAGAGCATCACCGGCGCATTGGTCGATGGCAGAGCGCTTCGCCTCGGGCACGGCGTTCGAATCGTCGACGACGTCCTTTCTTCTAGAAGCGAGGGTGAACGCGACTTCGTAGAACTCGGTCCGGTAGCTGAGTGGGTGCACTTTAGGCAGATACCTCTAGAACTTTCGCCTTCTTCAAACCTGCAAACCGGCGCGATCAGCGAGTGGGGCACCGAGATGGTCGACCACCCGTTCGACATCCTTTACCAGCTCGGTTTTATGGTCACCGTGAACCCAGACAACCGCTTGATGAGCGGTACTTCTATTACCCGCGAGCTCGAATTACTCACCCGTGCGTTTGACTACACGCTCGAAGACCTGCAGCAGTTTCAGCTGAACGCAGCGGAAGCAACGTTCCAGAGTCTCGAAGCTCGCGAAGAGCTGATCGAGCAGGTTTTGCGCGGTTTCAAGAAGGCTGGACTTTGAGTTCTTTCGCCGAAGGTTCGCTGGCGGTAGCGGTTGCGGCGAGTAATCGTGATGAAGCAATCGTCGCAAGCGGTCAACTCTTGGTTGCCAGCGGTCGGGTAACCCCCGATTACGTCGAACAGATGTTGGCGGCGATCGAGGAGTTCGGGCCATACATAGTGATCGCTCCCGGCATCGCCCTTGCTCACGCTCGACCAAGTGAGGCCGTGCTATCGAGTGGCCTGAGCCTCGCAGTTTTAGCGAACCCGGTCGAATTTGGCAGCCACAACGACCCGGTTCGTCTGGTTTTTGGTCTGGCTGCGGTCGACCACGAGCAACACCTCGGTGTGCTTTCGGCGCTCGCCGAACGACTTTCGGAGCCTAGTTATGTAAACAACCTGTTAAATGCCTCCACAATCGAGGCTTTAGCGGCGTTGTTGGATTTTGAGCGCGCAGAATAGAGGAATGCGTATTGTTGCCGTCTGTGGTCTGGGTATCGGAACCAGCATCATCTTGAAGATGAATGCCGAAAATGCTCTGAGCGAGCTTGGCATCGACGCAACCGTCGAAGCCGTTTCGGTGGCCGAGATTCGCCGCAGCGGCCAGGACGCCGACATCATTTTGACCACACCGGACCTCGCACAGATTCTGGTTGGCTTTACGGCCCAAATAATCTCAATCGACCACGTGATCGACAAGCAAATTATTAAGGAAAAACTCGAAAAGGCTCTGCTCTAACCAAGTTTTTGCTGGACCAGCACTTCTAGCGCGTGTAACTCTGCAGAGGATCCGGCGACCTGCAGGTAGCACTTCAACTTAGGTTCGGTTCCCGAAACCCTAAAAGTCACCTTTTCGGCCGCGCTCGGCTGCCAAATGACCATGCCGTCGTCCTCCGGCATCCCGGCGGTTGCCTTCTTGAAGGCAAGCTGCGCCTCTGCGACGCTGTCAAATCGAATGCTGATCTGGCTGGTTGCCACAGGTCCGTATTTCTCGACCAGTTCGTTCAATGTCTCGGCGATGTCTCGATGGCTCGCCATGGTTGCTATCGCAAGGGCCGCGCTGATGCCGTCCTTGTCTGGCACAACGCTTGGGTCGATGCAGTAACCGAGTGCCTCCTCGAAACCGAACACCAGCCCGGGAACCTTGCTGATCCACTTGAAGCCGGTTTGGGTTTGCGCGAAGTTAAGACCGTGGGCTTTGGCAACCAGCGCGAGCTGGTCACTTGAAACGAGCGAGCAGGCGAGTGCGCCACCTTGGGCCTTGGCCGCCGCCCATTCGCCCAGGATCAAACCAACCTCGTTGCCGGTCAACCGGCGCATCGAGCCGTCGGCGCCTCGAATCACTACGGCCAGTCGGTCGGCATCGGGGTCATTGGCGATGATCAGGTCTGCCTCGAGGCGGTCAAACTCGGCAATCGCGAGGTCCAGTGCGCCCGATTCTTCGGGGTTCGGGAACGCGACGGTCGGAAACGCGCCGTCTGGCTCTTGCTGACGCAAAACCGAGTTGACCCCGGTGAAACCTGCACGAGCAAACAGTTCGCTCGCATAGGCCCACCCGACTCCGTGCATCGCGGTGTAGACAATCTTTGGTTGCGTAGGTCCCCGGTTACCGATGATCTCGAGGACGCGCCGAGAATACGATTCGATAACCTCTTCGCCGATGACCTTGAAATTCTCGCTTCGCGGCCAGGGGCTGCTCGAGGCTGCGACCTTCAGAATCTCGGCTTGAATCTGGGTATCGGTTGGCGACACGATCTGACCGCCACCGTTGGCCCCGCCAAGGTAGACCTTGTAGCCGTTGTCTCGCGGCGGGTTGTGGCTCGCGGTCACCATGACTCCTGCGGCTGCGTCGAGGTGCTTGACGGCGTAGGCCAGAATCGGTGTCGGAACCATTCGGTCAAACAGCAGAACCTCGAGCCCTGCGGCCGCAGCGATTTCTGCGGTGTCTCTCGCGAACACGTCCGAGTTCACTCGACCGTCGAAACCGATGATCAGGCGACCTTTACCGCCCAAAAAGTTACTCAAGCCCAGCGCCGCCTGCGCCACCACGACCCGGTTCATCCGGTTCGGGCCGGCCCCGAGTTCGCCGCGAAGCCCGGCGGTACCAAAATTGAGCCGCTCGCCAAAGCGTTCTTCAAGAGCCGATTCGTCACCTAGCAGAGCTTCAAGCTCGGCGCGGGTAACCGGGTCCGGGTCGATTGCCAACCAAGACTGCGCTAACTCGCGGTTTTTAGAGTTTGGCAATTATTTCTGCCAATAGTTTCGAGATGCGTCCCTCTGCCTCGCGGCCAGCCTCCAGGACCTCGGCGTGCGAAAGTGGGGACTTTTGGATTCCGGCGGCCAGGTTGGTCATTAGCGAAAGCCCGAGAACCTCGAGCTTTGATTCGCGGGCAGCGATGGTTTCGACTGCGGTAGACATACCGACCAGATCGCCACCCATCGCCTTGGCCATCATTACCTCGGCCGGGGTTTCGTAGTGCGGCCCGGTGAACTGAACATAGACGCCCTCGGTGAGGCTTGGGTCAACCGTCCTGGCGATGTCGCGAAGTCTCGGGGAGTATGCGTCGGTGAGGTCAACGAAGTTTGCGCCCTCGATCGGACTCTTGAAAATCAGTGAGATGTGGTCGCGAATCAAGACCGCTGTGCCGGGTTTGAGCTCGGGGTTTAGGCCACCGCAACCGTTGGTCAAAATCATGATCTTTACGCCCGCGGCGGCAGCGGTTCGCACGCCGTGCACCACCGAGCGAATGCCGTGACCCTCGTACCAGTGGCTGCGCGGCAAGACCAAGGCGTGACGGCCGTCTGGAAGGCGAATGGAGCGAATCGAGGACGAGTGGCCGGCGACGGCTGGCGGGTTGAAGCCGGGAACTTCGGTGGCATCGAAGGTGGCAATCGTCTCGCCGATCAAATCGGCAGCAGCAGCCCAGCCTGAGCCTAGAGTTAAAGCGATGTCGTGTTTGGCAACTCCGGTCTTTTCGGCAATTACCGCGGCTGCCTCGGCAGCTACATCGAACGGGTTCCTCGTTGAATCCTTGAGTGGGTTATTCATGTTTTCGAGTCTACTTATCCGACCGACGCTCTTGCCCTTCGGTTACCGAGGCTGAGCGGGCACTCCATCGACCCCGCGCCTAGCGTCGGCATCTTGCTCCCAGGTGGTTTCGATCACCTTGGCTGGGTCGATAAGCGGTTTTTGTTTACCGAAGTCCTTGACCACTGCCTTGATGATCTTTCGGGCCGCCTTCCGCGGAAACGGTATCGCTTCGTCCATAAAGTCTTCGATTTGCTCGCTTCGGTCTGGCAGTCCTTCTTCACGCAGCCTTTCGAACTTGGCCGCGAAGGCTTCGAAGCTTTTGAAACGAACCGTGGTGTTGGCAATGGTTTCACCGAGCGGCGAAAATGCCCAGTGGTCTTTGTTCTCCAAAAACACCGCGGGCCGACCCGTTATCAGCGGGTACTCGCCCAAGAACGAGATGCCGTCACTCAGCAGCATGTCGCTGTTCACGAACAGACCTACGTAGTCGCTCTCGATATTGGTGCTCGTGTTTGGGAGCGCGTCCCAGGCTTTCACCCAGGTGTCAACGGCACTCTGTGTCATAAGCTCTCGAGCCGTAAGCGTGCCGAGTAGGAACGGGTGAGGCTTGAAGACGATGTCGATTTCGGGGTGGGTCTTGGCGAATTGCAACATCTGGTCGTGCATCTGTGTGAACGTGCCAAAGTTCAGCCAGAGTGGGCCGTATGAGTGGTGAGGCGCCCAGACGATTCGATAACGGCTGCGGTCGACCCGCTTTGCCTTGCGTGCGCGTTTCATGAGCGAATCGATCTTCGGCGAACCGGTGAACTTTACGTATTTGCTGCCTCGCTCGGTGAGTTTGAAGGCGCGCTTGGTGTTTGGGTCCTGCGTGAAGATCAGCGAGGCCAGCTGGTGTGAACGCTGGCGGTAGTAGTGGCCTGCGACTCCGGTGTCCCAAGGTTCGCTGACCATCGGTAGCAAGAAATACGGAACGTAGGCGATTTTGGTGAACTTCACCAGCGATTCGGCTCGGTACTGCTCTTCGTAGTTGCGCTGCCACGGGTAGTTGATAAAGGTGTAATCCGGGGCGAAGGCCTTTAGCTCATCGACCGAACCGAGCATCGTGTTCGGCACTTTTATTGACTCTAGGTACTCGTGGGCCTCAACCTGTCCGTGGAACTCGGGGTCACCGGTCAGCTTGCGCTTGATCGTGAAAACTCGCACCTCAAAACGCTCGTCTTTGCGCATGCGCTCAAAAACCTCGGCGAGGGAGTCCCAGGCTTCGGTGTAGAGGGGAAGAAAGGCTACGCGGATCAATCTTCGATTTCGAGCAAGACCGTGCCGGCTGGGATTGTTGAGCCAACCTCTGCGGAAATCTTGGTCACGGTGCCGGCTTTGTGAGCCTTGATAGGTTGTTCCATCTTCATGGCTTCTAGGACGATTACCAGGTCACCCTCGACGACCTTGTCGCCAACTGCGACGGCAATCTTTACGACGGTTGACTGCATCTCAGCTTTGACGGTGTTGCCCGAAGGGCCACCGGCTGCGGCGTGCGCCTTGCGCTTCGGTGCTACTCCAGCGCTTGCGGCCGAACCTCCGCTGCCGATCAGGCGCTTTGGCAGCGAAACCTCGATGCGCTTGCCGCCGACCTCGACGACCACGTTGTTGCGTGCCTCGGGAGCCGCAGGCTCTTCGCCGCTGCCGCTCCAGGCTGGAATATCGTTGACCCACTCGGTCTCGATCCATCGGGTGTAAACCCCAAACTTGCCGTCTGCACCGATGAAGGCCGGTTCGTTGACGATCTTGCGGTGGAACGGCAGAACGGTCGGAAGACCGTTTACCTCCATTTCGGCTAGTGCGCGACGGCTGCGGGCAAGGGCTTCTTCGCGAGTGGCGCCGGTGACAATCAGCTTGGCGATCATCGAGTCAAACGAGCCTGAGATCACATCGCCCGAGCCAACTCCGGTGTCAACGCGCACGCCGGGGCCGCTAGGTGCCTTGAAAACGTGAACTGGGCCTGGAGCCGGCATGAAGTTTTTGCCAGCGTCCTCGCCGTTGATTCGAAACTCGAATGAGTGGCCGCGAATCTCTGGGTCGGCATAGTCGAGCTTGCCGCCCTCGGCGATTCTGAACTGCTCGCGAACTAGGTCGATGCCGGTGACCTCTTCTGATACCGGGTGCTCTACCTGCAGGCGAGTGTTTACCTCGAGGAACGAGATGGTGCCGTCTTGCGCAACTAGGAACTCGCAGGTTCCGGCGCCCTGGTAGCCAACCTCTTTAAGAATCGCCTTTGATGCCTCGTAGAGGCGCTTGACCTGGTCTTCGGTTAGGAACGGGGCCGGAGCCTCTTCAACCAACTTCTGGTGGCGACGCTGCAGCGAGCAGTCGCGGGTAGAAACCACGACGACGTTGCCGTATGCGTCGGCGAGACACTGGGTCTCGACGTGGCGAGGCTTTTCGAGGAACTTTTCGACGAAGCATTCGCCTCGACCGAAGGCCGCAATCGCCTCGCGGGTGGCCGACTCAAAAAGTTCGGCGACGTCTTCCTTCTTATAGGCAACCTTGATGCCGCGACCGCCGCCGCCGAAGGCTGCCTTGATGGCAACCGGGACGCCGTGGATAGCTACGAAGTCAAGAACTTCCTGAGGGCCGGTTACCGGGTTGATGGTGCCGGGCGCTAGCGGTGCGCCAACCTTTTCGGCAACGTGACGGGCCGAAACCTTGTCGCCGAGCTGCTCAATTGCCTCTGGGCTCGGGCCGATCCAGATCAGACCAGCCTTGATTACCGCGCGGGCGAATTCTGCGTTTTCGGCCAAAAAGCCGTAGCCGGGGTGAACAGCGTCTGCGCCCGATTGCTTTGCCACACCTAGGATCTTGTCGATGACAAGGTAGGTTTCGGCGCTCGTGGTGCCGTGCAGCGCATAGGCCTCGTCGGCTAGTTTGACGTGCATCGCGTCGCGGTCTTGGTCGGCGTAAACGGCGACCGATGTTAGCCCAGCGTCTTTGGCGGCACGTGCTATTCGCACTGCGATTTCGCCGCGGTTAGCAATCAGAACCTTAGTGATCTTGCGTGAAGTCATAATTCTTAAGCCTATGGGCTAAAGGGACCTATTTACAGGTTCCAGAGACTCGTATATTCGACCCCGAGCGATAGCACCATTTCGCGTAGAGCACCGAGCGAGAGACCGACCACGGTGTGCGAGTCACCCTCGATTGACTCTATGAATGCGCCGCCTAGCCCATCAATCGTGAAAGCTCCGGCAACCTGTAGCGGTTCACCGGTGGCAACGTAGGTTTCGATCTCGGCATCGCTCAGGTCGGCGAAGTGCACCTTGGACGAGCGCACTACTCCCGTGGAGGGGGAGGGTTCGCCAGAGACGGGTTGGCGATTGTCGATTAACCAGTGCCCGGTGTGCAAGGTTCCATTTTGGCCGCGCATGCGCATCCAGCGATCGATAGCAACCTGAGGTGCGTGTGGCTTACCGAGTGCCTCGCCGGCAAACTCGAGGGAAGAATCGCAGCCGATAACTAGCGCGCCGGCGGCTTCCGGAAGAGCAGCAACCGCCTCGGCCTTGGCCTTGGCCAAGATGTGAACCATGTCTTCGACCGAAGAAATCAGCCCCAGCTCGTTCGCCCGCTGGGCGACCGCGTCTTCGTCCACGCCCGGTGCGATGGTCAGTGGCTCGATGCCGCCCGAGCGAAGCAGGATCAGCCGGGCTGGGCTCGTTGAGGCAAGAACTAGGGTGGTCACGCTTCGAGTCTGGCACACTTGAGGAGTGACTAAAAGTGAATCCTGGCTAGGCCGCGAAATCGAAACGACCATCGAGAAGGTCGCGCACGGTGGCGTCTTCGTCGCTAGGCATGAGGGGCGAGTCCTATTCGTCTCACACGTGCTGCCAGGGGAGGTAGTCAAGGTCAAGGTCTTTGAAGACCGCGGTGGTTCATTCTGCCGAGCCGAGCCAATCGAAATCATTAAGCCTTCGCCCGACCGAGTGAGACACTTCTGGAAATCGGCGGGCGTAGGTGGCGCCGGTGGTGCCGAGTTTGGTCACATCAAACTTTCGCGACAGCGCGAACTCAAGGCCGACGTTCTTGAAGAAGCGCTAGACCGGATGGCTGGCATCAAGCTGCGCGTCGAGGTTGAGGCGGCCCCTGGCGACGACGAGCGCAATGGACTTGGTTACCGCATGCGCGTGCAGCTGCATGTCGACGAGGCTGGTTTTGCCGGGCCATACAAGGAGCGCAGTCACGAGGTTGTTCGAGTCAAAGACCTACCGCTCGCCTGCGAAGAGATAGTCGAGCTCAGCGTTCACACCAAGAACTGGCAGGACGTATCTAAGATCGACATCGCCGCGTCATCGAGTGGCCAGTTGCAGTGGAAGATTGACCAGAAACTCAAGGGCGACGAACGCCTAATCGAGCGCGCTGCAAATCGTACCTTCAGGATTTCGGGCGGTGGTTTTTGGCAGGTGCACCGAGCCGCTCCAGAGGTGCTTACCAGCTGCGTCCTCGAGTTCATCGAGAAGGCCGGCTTCAAGAAGGAAGAAAACAACCTGGACCTTTACGGTGGTGTCGGGCTTTTTGCAAGTGCGCTCGCCGGGAAGTTCGGCAAGGACGTTCGGGTCACCACTGTGGAGGCCTTCAAACAGGCAACCGAGGACGCGAAACTAAACATCGCCGACATGCCAAAGGCGCGGGCGATTTGCACCCCGG
>CAIJJH010000089.1 GCA_903820955.1 uncultured Micrococcales bacterium | reverse complement strand
GGCGACCTATAAGGCGGCCAAAAGTGACCCAGCATTCAGAGCCGAACTCGCGGAGCTGCACAAAAACTACACCGGACGACCTTCGATCATTACCGAAGCGAAGCGATTTGCAGAGCACGCCGGGGGAGCGCGAATCCTGCTCAAGCGCGAAGACCTCAACCACACCGGTTCGCACAAGATCAACAACGTACTCGGTCAGGCTCTGCTAGCCAAGAGAATGGGCAAGAAGCGAATCATCGCCGAAACCGGTGCCGGTCAGCACGGAGTGGCGAGCGCCACCGCGGCAGCGCTATTCGGCTTGGAATGCGTCGTCTATATGGGCCAGGTAGATACCGAACGCCAGGCGCTAAATGTCGCGCGAATGAAGCTCCTCGGAGCCGAGGTTGTTCCTGTGACAACGGGTAGCAGAACCCTAAAGGACGCCATCAATGAGGCGCTGCGAGACTGGGTCACCAACGTCGACACAACTCATTACCTGCTCGGCACGGTTGCCGGCCCGCACCCGTTCCCAGAAATGGTGCGCGACTTTCACTCGGTCATTGGCAACGAGGCCAGAGAACAGATGCTTCGTGACTTTGGCGGGCTCCCGACTGCCGTTGCAGCCTGCGTCGGTGGCGGTTCTAACGCCATCGGTATCTTCCACGCGTTCCTCGACGACGAAAACGTCCGACTCTTTGGGTTCGAAGCGGCTGGTGACGGAATGGGGACCGATCGCCACGCAGCAACGCTGAACTACGGCAAACCGGGTGTTTTACACGGAGCAAGAAGCTACCTCTTGCAAGACGAAGACGGGCAAACCGTTGAGAGCCATTCAATCAGCGCGGGGCTCGATTACCCCGGCGTCGGCCCAGAACACGCTTGGTTGAAAGACCTAGGTCGCGCCGAGTACTTCGGTATAAGCGACGCCGAGGCTATGGACGCGCTGCGCCTAATGAGTCGTACTGAGGGAATCATCCCGGCCATCGAGACCGCTCACGCTTTAGCAGGTGCGCTAAAACTTGGTCCACAGCTTGGTGAAGGGTCATCGATCCTCATTAACCTAAGCGGCCGTGGCGACAAAGACATGGAGACCGCGGCTAAGTACTTCGGTTTGCTGGGTGCCAAAAATGAGTAGAACCGCTAAAGCGCTGGCCACACCGGGCGCAAAACTAATCGGCTACTTTCCGGCGGGGTTTCCAACGCTGGACGAGTCGATTGAGGCTGCGGTCGCGATGTGCGAGGCAGGGGTCGACGTCCTCGAATTTGGAGTCCCATACAGCGACCCAGTCATGGACGGTCTGGTTATCCAGCACGCCACCGAAGAGGCCCTCAGAAACGGCTTCAAGCTAAAGAATCTGTTCGACGCAGTCCGTGAAATCACCAGCCGAGTCCAGACTCCAGTCTTGGTGATGACCTACTGGAACCCGGTCCTTCAATTCGGTATAGCCGAGTTCGCTCGTGAACTGGCTGCCTCGGGCGCCGCGGGAATGATCACTCCAGACCTGATACCTGACGAAGCCGCTGAATGGTTGAGGATCTCAGACGAACTAGGGCTCGACCGTGTGTTTCTGAGTACCCCAACATCTTCGGATCAGCGGGCTGCAACAACCACGAATCTCTCGCGAGGCTTCGTCTACGCGGTCTCAACCATGGGAATCACTGGCGCGAGGGAAGACCTCGACAAGCTGGCCAGGGGAGTAGTTGCCAAGATTCGCAAGGCAGACCCGCAGCAGATGGTCGCCGTCGGAATTGGCATTTCAACGAACGAGCAGGTCAAAGAAGTCAACGAATACGCCGACGGAGCAATCGTGGGTTCCGTATTCGTAACTAGTTACCAGGAGGGCGGTATCGACTCACTGAGGTCGAAAGTCCGCGAACTGGTGGCAGGATTGAACTAAACACATAGGAGAAGCAATGCATCACCTCAGCATTCCAAGCCCACCGAGCAACAGTTTCACTGTTTTCGGTTTCGACATCCACTACTACGCGATGTTTATCCTCGCGGGTATCGTAGCCGCACTGCTTATAGGGGTGCGTCGAATGAAACTTCGCGGAGGCGAGGGTGGCTTAATTCTCGACATCGCAATCTGGGCCGTGCCTTTTGGCATCATCGGCGGTCGCATCTTTCACGTCTTGACCCACACCGGAGACTACTTCGGCGAAGGCAAGCAACTCATAAAGGTTTTATACGTCTGGGAGGGTGGACTCGCGATCTTTGGAGCCATCATCTTCGGTCTCATCGGCGCCGCAATCGGTGCGCGATTCGCCGGGGTGAGACTCACATCTTTCCTAGACATCATCGTCCCGGGTGTGATTCTGGCTCAAGGTATCGGTCGCTGGGGAAACTACTTCAACCAAGAGCTCTTCGGTCTGCCAACCACTCTTCCTTGGGGTCTTCAGATCGATTCCTCGAACATAGCGATTCCTCAGGGTATGCCCATCGGTACCGTCTACCTGCCAACATTTGCCTACGAGTTCATCTGGGACATCGTCGGCTTCGCGCTACTAATCTGGCTGGATCGCAAGTTCGAACTTCGCTGGGGCAAGCTTTTCGCCCTTTACCTCGTTTTCTACTCGATTGGGCGTTTCTGGATCGAAGGCTTGCGCATGGACCCGAGCGACTACTACTTCGGCCTGCGCACGAATCAGTGGTCGGCAGTGTTTGCCGGGCTAATTGGTCTTGGTGTATTCCTTTACCAGCGTAGAAATCACACGGGAACCGAAGAGAGCGTCTATTTGCCTGGCCGAGAGCCGAGCACAGGCACTCCCGCGGAGTAACTAAGGTAGAATCTCTTTCTTAGCAGTTTTGGGCCATTGACGTCCCTTTCGAATTTCACGATTGGAGTGCGTTATGCCATCAGTCTTTGAGCGGTTCAACACCGCTCCAAAGGCGTCTGGGCTTTATGACCCAGCACGCGACAGGGACGCCTGTGGCTTGGCCATGGTTGCGACCTTGCGCGGAACGGCAGGGCACGACATCGTCGAAACCGCGCTAAACGCACTGCGTAATCTGGAGCACCGCGGAGCCATCGGTTCTGACGCAGGAACCGGCGACGGCGCCGGAATTCTTACTCAGGTGCCGGACGCCTTCTTTCGATCCGTTTTAGATTTTGAGCTCCCCGAAG
>CAIJJH010000088.1 GCA_903820955.1 uncultured Micrococcales bacterium | reverse complement strand
TTTTCAAACTCTGACTTACCCCAATAATGAATTAGAAAAAACCTAACACTACCTGTGAGGAAAGTTGAAACGAATGGGATTAAGTTGTCGAATTGTTGATGTTGGGTTACTCCCACTCGATGGTGCCAGGCGGCTTCGAGGTCACATCGAGCACGACTCGGTTCACCCCGGCAACCTCGTTGGTGATTCGGTTAGAAATCTTGGCCAGCACGTCATATGGCAAACGACTCCAGTCGGCCGTCATTGCGTCTTCAGACGAAACCGGACGCAACACGATCGGGTGACCGTAGGAGCGTCCATCCCCTTGGACGCCAACAGAACGAACATCGGCAAGCAAGACAACCGGGCACTGCCAGATTTCGCCATCAAGGCCTGCAGCGTTTAGCTCAAAACGAGCAATCGCATCGGCCTTGCGAAGCAGATCCAAACGCTCCTTGTTCACGGCACCAACGATTCGAATGCCCAATCCAGGGCCTGGGAAAGGCTGTCGCTGAACAATCTCGGCAGGCAAACCAAGCTCGGCACCAATCGCACGAACCTCGTCCTTGAACAAGGTGCGCAAAGGCTCAACCAACTCGAAGTCGAGGTCATCAGGCAACCCACCAACGTTGTGATGCGACTTAATGCCGGCAGTCGCCCCGCCACCAGACTCAACAACGTCTGGGTAGAGCGTGCCCTGCACCAAGAACTTGATCGGGCGGTTGTCGGCCTTCGACTCCTCGATCAAAGCGGCCTGAGCCTCTTCGAAGGTGCGAATGAACTCGCGTCCGATGATCTTGCGCTTGGTTTCTGGGTCGGTCACGCCTTCAAGGGCGTCCAAGAATTTCTTCTCGGCATCAACCACAACCAAACGAATACCGGTTGCCGCAACGTAGTCGCGCTCAACCTGCTCGGCCTCGCCTTCACGCAGCAAACCGTGGTTCACGAAAACACAGATCAGCTGGTCGCCAACGGCCTTGTGAACCAAGGCGGCAGCAACTGCAGAGTCAACACCACCCGAAAGACCACAGATAACCCGCGAAGAACCAACCTGTACACGAATCTTCTCAACCTGCTCGGCAATAACGTTGCCCGAGTTCCAGTCGGCGGCAATGCCGGCGGCCTTGTGCAAGAAGTTCTCGAGCACGTTCTGGCCAAACTGCGAGTGCTTAACCTCAGGGTGCCACTGCACACCGTAGATCTTGCGAGCCGAGTCAGCAAAAGCAGCAACCGGGGTGGTCTCGGTCGAAGCCAAAACCTCAAACCCTGCCGGAGCCTCCATCACCTGGTCGCCGTGCGACATCCAGCAAATCTGCGAAGCCGGCTGGCCATCGAGAATCTCTCCTCCAGCGCGAACGGTCAGCTCGGTGGCGCCGTATTCGCGCTTACCGGTCTTATCAACCCGACCACCAAGAGCGTTAGCCAAAGTCTGAAATCCGTAACAAATACCCAAAACAGGGACGCCCAATTCAAGAATCCCCGCATCAAGCTGTGGGGAGCCCTCTTCATAAACCGATGAAGGACCACCAGAAAGAATGATTGCCAAAGGCTT
>CAIJJH010000087.1 GCA_903820955.1 uncultured Micrococcales bacterium | reverse complement strand
TGGCGAATTGTTTGTGACGGCTGAATGAATGTGCGGCCGACGTAGGCGTTTTTCACCAGACCGTGACCGAAAGGGATTCCGGAGTCCTGCGAGAAACCAATTGCTGCCGGGGTGCCGGACTCGGGGGTCGGAATAACCAAGTCAGCCTCGACCGGGTATTCGCGTGCGAGCTGGCGGCCCATTTCGACACGCGCGTCATAGACGTTCTTGCCGTTGATCGAGGTGTCTGGGCGAGCAAGGTATACGTATTCGAAAACGCAGCCGGCGCGCTTCATCTCGGCGAACCGAGTCGAACGAAGACCGTTCTCGTCGATAGCGATCAACTCGCCAGGCTCGACCTCGCGAACAAATGAGGCACCGACGATATCGAGTGCCGCAGATTCTGAGGCAACCACCCAGCCGCGCTCTAGGCGCCCGAGAACCAGCGGGCGAACGCCCTGAGGGTCGCGAGCTGCGTAAAGAGTGGTTTCATCCATGAAGACGAGGCAGAACGCGCCTTTGACTTTTGGCAACAATTCGAGTGCGGTGGATTCTAGAGTGTGATCGAGGTCGCCAGCCATCAAGGCGGTCAGCACCGCTGTATCGGTGGTGTTACCGCCGGTGATCTCGTTGTTGTCCTGGTCTGGGTAGCGAACGCTTAGCATCTCAACCAGGTCTGCGGTGTTGGTCAGGTTGCCGTTGTGGGCGAGTGCCACGGTGCCCGCTGAGGTGCGTCCGAGTGTCGGTTGCGCATTACGCCACGAGGACGAACCGGTGGTCGAGTATCGATTGTGACCAACCGCGATGTGGCCAACGAGGCTTTCTAGCGAGCTTTCGCTAAATACCTGCGAGACCAGACCCATGTCTTTGTAGACGAGGATCTTCTTGCCATCGGATGTTGCGATACCGGCAGACTCTTGGCCGCGGTGCTGAAGTGCATACAAACCGAAGAAAGTTAGCTTTGCTACCTCTTCACCCGGCGCCCATACGCCGAATACGCCACACTCGTCTTGCGGCCCTTTTTCGTCAGGGAGCAAATCGTGATTTAAGAGGCCGTCGCCACGGATCAAAAGGGTAACCCCGTCTTTTGTTGGTGCGGTTTCTCTATAAGTTTAGCGGCTGACTTCGGCCTTTACGACCTTTGATTTGGTTCGAAGGACGCGGTCAAGAACGACGGCCAGGACGCACCCAAGGCCGGCCCCGAGACCGGCACAAAAAATTATTAGGTAACCGAAAATCGAGGCCCCGGTGGTCTTGGTTGCGAGTGAGTAAAGCACGACTGCGACGATCACACCCAACACCGAACCCGAGATCAGGAACGCGAGAAACTTTGGTGCCTTGCGAATGTTTAGGTCGAGAGTCTTCTTTTTGGCCATGACTTAATTGAACCGCATGAGTGGCAGCAGTTCTGCCAGATCGGCTCTCGTGCCAGAGGCGTGAACCTTGCCGGCGGCAACGGCGTCGGGCCAGGTCAGCTCGCCAAAAGCCAGAGCCAACCAGGTGTCGGCATCGAACTCGACCACGTTTGGCGGCGTTCCACGCTTGTGGGTCAAGCCCTCGATGCACTGCACCGCCCCGAACGGTGGAACCCGAACCTCGACCGCGTTGCCAGGGCGCAAAAAAGTGAGTTCTTCGAGAAGGTAACGAACCGCGGTCGCTTTTTGACTCTCGTCTCCGGCGCGATAAAGCGTGACGGCTTGGAGGCCGTCCTCGGGTTTGATTCTTCTGCGGGGCACACAACCATTCTTCACGCTTAAACTTGTACTAATGAAAATCTTGGTTTTGGGTTCGGGCGCCAGAGAGCACGCAATCGTCAAAGCGCTCGTGCGCACTGGCACTTCGCGCGCCAATATCGTGGTCGCGCCTGGAAACGCTGGCATCGCCAAAGACGCCACTTGTGACCCGAGCCTCAACATGCTCGAGCCAGCCGAGGTAACCGCATACGCTCTCGCTGGTGCCTTCGAGCTAGTGATTGTTGGCCCAGAGGCCCCACTGATTGCCGGAGTTGCCGACCCACTGCGCGCTGCCGGCATCGCCGTCTTCGGCCCATCCAAGCAAGCCGCCCAACTCGAGGGCTCGAAGTCTTTTGCCAAAGAGGTCATGGCCGCGGCCGGAGTGCCAACGGGCATGGCTCACGAGTGCGCGACGATCGAAGAAGTTACTCGAGCAATTGACCAATTCGGTGCCCCTTACGTTGTCAAGGCAGACGGCCTCGCCGCCGGCAAGGGCGTGATCGTCACGAGCGACCGTGCCGCCGCACTCGAGCACGCCGAGAAGTTCATTCACCAGAGCGTGCTGGTCGAGGAGTTTCTCGATGGCCAAGAGGTCAGCCTGTTCTTCTTGAGCGACGGCAAGACGGTTATGCCGCTAACCCCGGCTCAGGACTTCAAACGTGCGTTGAATCACGATAAAGGCCCAAACACCGGTGGAATGGGTTCATACAGCCCACTGAACTGGTTGCCAGCTGGTTTCGTTGCCGAGGTTCAGGCCAAGGTTGCCGAGCCGACCATTCGTGAACTCGATCGATTAGGCGCACCCTTTATCGGCCTGCTCTACTGCGGTCTCATCGTTACCGAACGTGGAATCCGCGTCATCGAATTCAACGCCCGCTTCGGTGACCCGGAGACTCAGGTCGTGCTTCGCCGGCTCACCTCCTCGCTCGAGGCTTTGCTGCACAAGAGCGCCACCGGTCACCTCGACTCAATAATCGAGCCAGAGTTCAGCGATCACGTAGCGGTTGCGGTTGTTCTAGCCAGCGAGGGTTACCCAGACACCGCCGCCCCCGACCGAGTGATTCGAGGCATCGCCGAAGCCGAGGCCATCGAAGACGTGGAGGTTTGCGTGGCGGCCGCTCGCGAACAAGTGGGAGAGCTCTATGCCAACGGCGGACGCGTGCTCAGTGTTGTAGCGACCGGCAAGACCTTCCACCACGCCCGCAAACTTGCCTACCAGGGCATAGAGAAAATCAGCCTCGAGGGTTCGCACTACCGCACCGACATCGCAAAGAAGGTTGACGAACATGAGTGACCCGATCGAAATCGAAGGCTGGAACCACATTTACTCGGGCAAGGTTCGCGACCTCTACGAGAGCCTCGACCCGGCTCACAGCGATGTGCTGTTGGTTGTCGCCAGCGATCGAGTCAGCGCCTTCGACCACGTTCTAGAGCCTGAGATTCCGGGCAAGGGCATTCACCTGACCACACTCACCAACTGGTGGTTTGCTCGCCTCGGAGTGCCAAACCACATGGACGACTCGGTTGCCGTGCCCACAGTTGTTGCTGGCCGAGCAACGGTTGCCAAGAAGCTAAAGATGTTCCCAATCGAGTGCGTAGTGCGCGGCTACATCTCGGGGTCCGGCTGGAAGGAATATCAGGAGCAAGGCACTGTTTGCGGAATCAAACTTCCGGCTGGCCTCACTTTTGGCGCGCAGTTGCCCGAACCGATCTTCACCCCGGCGTTCAAAGCCGAACTCGGTGAGCACGACGAAAATATCACCTTCGAGCGAGTCGTAGAACTTATCGGTATCGAGCACGCAACCGAACTCCGCGAGCTATCGCTAAAGATCTTTAACCGCGCGTCCGCGCTAGCCGAAAAAGCCGGACTGATTCTGGCCGACACCAAGTTTGAATTTGGCACAGACCCGGCAACCGGAGTCACGACTCTCGGCGATGAAGTCTTGACTCCAGACTCAAGCCGATTCTGGGCCCGCTCGTCATGGGAGCGCGGCGAGCGCAAAGACTCGTTCGACAAGCAAATTGTGCGCAACTGGCTGGCTGACAACTGGGATCAAACCGGCGAACCACCGGCATTACCCGCAGAGATTGTTCAGCAGACCTCGGCTAAATATGCCGAACTGGTCGAGCGTCTTACTTCTGCTGTTGCTTGAGGTAGTGGACTACAGCGTTAGCGTGACCGTGGCCCATGCCATGCTCGGTCTTTAGCCACTCGACCTGCTCCATGTGCTTGAGCTCTAACTTGCTCGCAAGCAAGTCAAACCAATGCTGCATCGGCTTGCCGTAGGTCTTTTCGGTCGACGGAAAATAGGATGCCGGGCCTTTTACTTTGTCGGTCACTAGTAACCGTAATAGCCTGACGTAGACAACATCACACCAATAATGACACCGTAGATGATCTGGAAGCCGAGGAAGCCCCAACCAATGGCAACGCCCGCGACGGCAAGGCCGCGGCCGCCCTGACCAGTTCGCTTGATCTGGCCGAGTGCAACGTGGCCAAGGATCGCTCCAACCAGCGCCGTGCAACCGAGGATCGAAAGCACGAGACTGGCGATTGCAAGTCCATTGGTTTGTCCCGCTGGAGCAGGCTGTGCGTAGTTAGGAGCTGCTGGAGTAGCCTGCGGGGCAGCCTGAGGTGCTACACCCCTAGGTGTGCCACAGTTTGCGCAGAAGCTGGTTTCGGCCGCAAGAGCGGTTCCGCAATTAGTGCAATTCATAAAAATCCCCTTTGTGAAAAGCATAGCGAATCGCGAGTTGCTTAGGCCATCATCTCTCGAACCAGCGGAATCACCTTGGTGCCGTAAAGCTCGATGGACTTCATGAGTTTGCTGTGAGGCATCGGGCCGTTCGAATACTTCAGGTCGAAGCGAGTTGCGCCAACCGAGGTGAGAGCGTGAACGATCTTCTTGGCAACCGTCTGAGGTGAACCACAGTAGACCGAGCCGTTGTACGCCTCGTTCAAGAAGTGGTCCTTGGTCATCGGGCCCCAGCCGCGTTCGCGACCGATTCGGCCGAATCCTTCTTGGTAGTGCGGCCAAAGCTCTTCGAGAGCCTGTTCGTCGGTTTCGGCGATGTGGCCGGGTGAGTGAATCGAAATCGGCAGCATCGAGTTGCCGTGTATTTCCAGCTGCTCCTTGTAGAGCACCGAGTATGGGTAGAAGCGAGCTGGGTCTCCACCGATGATCGCGAGAGCCAGTGGGATGTTTAGTCGAGCGGCTCGAACTACAGATTCTGGGCTGCCACCGACACCGACCCGAAGGCCCATGCGACCACGCTCGGTCTTTGGGTAAACCTCTTGGTTGTTGAGAGTTGGGGTGAAATTGCCTTGCCAGGTCATCGGCTTTTCTTCCCACAACTTCACTAGCATCTCGAGCTTTTCTTCGAAGAGCGCAGAGTAATCGCCAAGGTTGTAACCGAACAGCGGACACGATTCGGTGAAGGAACCGCGACCGGCTGTTATTTCGGCCCGTCCGTTCGATAGCGCGTCCAGGGTCGCAAAACGCTGGTAGACGCGAATCGGGTCTTCGCTCGAAAGCACGGTTACGCCGGTGCCGAGAGTGATGTTTTTGGTGACGGTCGCGATGCCGGCGAGCACCGTGTCAGGAGCGGTGACCGCGAAGTCGTCGCGGTGGTGCTCACCGATGTTGAAGTGATCGATACCTACCTCGTCGGCAGCAACGGCTTGAGCAACCACATCTCTTAGAACCGCGCCAGCTGTTAGAGGTTTTCCGCTGTCGTCCAACGTCATGTCACCGAAGGTGTCCAAGCCAAATTTGAGGTCCGCAGGGTTAGTCATGCTTTAAGCCAAGAGGTTTCCGTGTTGATTTGTTCCCATGGTCTAAAGTCTTCATTTATCTTTGGCAAATATTTGTTGACTTCTTTATCTGACATTGTAAGATTGCTTTTAGTCCTTTTGGCCAACCGAATGTAAAGGAAGCAAAATGACCTCGAACGAAACAAAGAACAAGCGAAGCAAAAAGTTTTTGATCATCAGCGGTGTCGCCCTAGTTACCTCTGTTGGCGCTGTTTTTGCTTCGAACACGATCACGATTAACTCGGGAACCATCGAGTTCGGTGCCGGCGTCGCAAGCACCACCTCATGTGACTCGGCTATAACTACGGCACTAAACCAGGCTTACTCATCGACAGATAGCAAGTTCGAGCTTTCGAGCATCGTGCTCTCTGGCATCGCAGACACCTGCAACGGCAAGACCGTCAAGGTTGTTGTTGTAGGCCCATCTGGTAACTGCGGAGTCGACGGCGCAACCACAATCGCAAGCCCGACTCTCACCACCAACGCCGCGACCTTGACCTCGGGCGATGACGGCTTCACCCTGGGTGCAACCGCAATCACAACCGGTCAAACTGCAACGATCACAATCCCGGTTGCCGCCGGTTGTGACTCTTCGCAGGTCACCAAGATTGCTCTAGCCACCAGCTAGTAAACCTTTTGAGTTTGGTGGTGCTGTTCTCGTGTGAACAGCACCACCAACCAATTAAGTCGGAGCTGAGATGACCTCTACCAAGCGTCTGCGTTTTGGGCGAATCGCCGCGTACGTTTTGAGCTCCCTGATGGTGGCGACTGCGCTGGCTAGCTTGCTCGGCGTCATCAGCCTAAGAATCGTCCAAACCAACTCCATGCAGGGAACCATCAACCAAGGTGACCTGGTGGTTTCTGCAAACTGGCTCAAACCAAACATAGGTGACATCGCTATTTACCATGCCCGCGATTTGCAGGGGAAACCAACCGACGACGTGGTTCACCGTGTAATTGCAGGAGGCTCAGCTTCCGGTTACACATTCCAGGGCGATAACAATATGTCTGCTGACCCCACATCCGTGGCAGCATCCGATGTCTTAGGTGTGGTCAACTTCTGGATCCCAGGTCCCGGAAAACTGGCTAGCCCGCTCATTTTGTTTGTGATTATTTCTCTAATTGCAGTCCTTTACTTCAGTCGCGACTACCTAAAGACCGGCTTCAAGAAAGCCGGTGACTGGGTGGCTGGTCGAGGCCGTGTTGGCAAGTGGCTAGCTAGATCCGCGCTGTCGCTCTTAGCAATCTGGCTAATAATCACAGGACTAGCTCTCGCTGGAATAGCCAAATTTGAACATCCCCAGGTCGGGCCTCAATTACCAGTCGGGGCTTCAAACCAGTCACTGGTGTTAGTCGCCCCGAATTCTGCCGCGAAAATTGGTGACCTCGCCATAGCCACCGTTGCCGGGCACAAAAACCTCGTTCGGGTTGAAGCGATCAAGGGTCACACTTACACGGTGAGTGCCAATATCGGCAAACTTCTGATTTCTAGCGCCGACGTAGAAGGACCGATTCGATTCGTGGTTCCATTCGTGGGAGTTCTTTGGCTACCCTTTGATTAGAAAAACTCGACGGAGTTCTTTATGAGGGCGAAACTAACTGCTGTGCTTACTGCTCTAGCGCTCTCGTTTGCTGGCCTACTCGCTCTTGGAGCACCAAACGCGCGGGCTGATATTTTGACCATCAGCCGCACCTTTACCGGTTTTGAGTTTGAAAAGACCTCGCTATCGACCGACATGCGAACTGCGATTCAGGGCTGGTTGGCCTTGAACCCCGACTTCACCCAAGTCAGTTGCTTCGGGTTCACCGGATACAACGTCTCAAACCGCTCGGCAGCCTTCATGAAGAAATTGGCGGTTACCAGAGCCAAGATTTCCTGCAAATTCATTAAAGCGCTTCAGCCCAACATCAGAATCGCAAGCACTGCAGGTGTTCCAAGCTCCTCACAGAATCCCAACTCTCGGAGAGTCACAATCACCCTTGCGAGAAACGGTAGCGTTCCGACCGGCGGAGGCACGGGCGGAGGCAGCGGAGACAACACTGTTGGAACCTGCGATAACAACATCATCGTCAAAATGAGGTCCCGGCTACTTCGTTCTGATCTGTACTTTTCACAAATGGCGCTGAGCGACATCAGCTTGAACTGCAAAGGCAAGCTCTTAGACGTTTACCTGATGGATGCCAGCGGAGCCGAGCTTGGCCACACACTCAACAAGACGATCACTGGGGTGACACTCAACTTGGTTTTCTCGGACTTCACGAGTACCGAAATCAAGTCAACTACCGTCGATAAGGTCGCCTTTTCGGTCCACGACTGAGATACAACTCTCACTGGTGGTTGAAGTGGGCAACGAGATTTGAGACAAGATCAAGGGCCACCGGCCTGATCTCAACAACTCGACTCACACCTGTATTGCAACTTTGGGCAGAAGCACTGACACCGCTCGACGCCGAGACCTTGAAGAAAATCGGGCCACCCGAAGCTAACCTTTGACTTGAACTTATGACCAGATGCTTGGTGTCACTCTGCACGTCGGCGTTTGAACCACTCATCACAAAATCATCACCAACTGCCTGAGCTGTGCCTGTCGCGTTTGGAGCAGAAACTGAAACCGTAGGTGCGCTCAGACTTCCTCCCGAGGAATCCGCAACCTGCATGAAACATACGGTGGCAGTAGAGGTCCCCGAAACCTGCAACTCGGGCAAGTTGATGGCATGAGACCTTGGGTCAATCAAGAGAACCTCAGGTGCGACAAGTGTTGGGTCGCCTCCGCCCAGGAAGGTCTCGCCAGAACTCGCTCCCGGAACCGAAATTGAGATCGATACGTTGTCGAACTCAAAGCCTTGGCCGTAGAAATGCACCTTTTGAAACCCGGTAGGTAATCGCATGTGCACATAAGCAAATAGTTCTCCAGGTGCACCATAGCCATGGTCTGGGTTTCCGCAGTATGCGTTTGGGCAACCGCCCAGGTCATTGACAAGGTCAGAGGCCGAGAAGCTGGCAAGCACGTTGCCCGCCGCGTCCATTAGTTCGACGTAGTTTTGAGCGTTACCTGCAGACCACCAGAATCCCAGATAGCATTCCGTGGTCGGAAGAGTCAAAGTTGTGTCGACTGCGCTCGGAAAGCTGCCGGTACCACCCGAGCCACCAACGTCTCCAGCCGGGCCGATGTAGGTGCTTCCCTGGATAAAGCCAACGTCTGTCATCTGATCGGACATCCAGCCGGCTGGAATGTTGTCAAAGGTTTCGGTAACCATGGTCGGAGAACTGAGATCGGTCGAGGTCACAGTCGCCGCTGAATAACTGACACTCAAGTTAGGGGTTCCCGACTTTGGGCAACCTTGCGAACCAATGCTGAATGAAACCATCGCTGTCGCCGCCTGAGTTACGGCACATGAAGCTTCGTCTGCATAGCCGCAATACTCGATCACGTAGTCGGTTGTACCGATTTGATTCGGGGTGTCGTAGGCGTGACCGTTTGGGTAGGTGGATGAGCTGAACGCCCAATCGCCCGCAGTAAGGTCGTTCCAGCCCGGCGTGCAAAAGTAGCCAGTATTTCCGTAGAGGCTTTGCTCAATAGCGTCGGAGTTAGCGCCGACACCGCCGTTGCGAGCACACCAGTTGATGATTAGTGCATCTTCGCCGTCAGGATTATTGCCATTGTAGTTATCGGGTTGTGGCGCATAAACGCCGTCGCCGGGCTTTACGCCTGTCCCGTCCCAGTTGCGTTCATAGCTACGGTTTCCATTTGACCAATAGATGTAATAGGTGTTGTCTACCCATTGGCCATCAACTTGTCTTTGGTTCTGGGTGCAAACACCGCGGATGCCTCGGGAGGTGCACAAGTTTGGCACCGCTGTATCGGGGTCTCCGGCATCTGGGCCCCAAAAAGTTGCACCCTCAAAGTTTTGAACGATACCGCTCTGCTGTGTGAAGTCAGATGTATTTGGTTCGACGGCCCGATAGTTTCCATCTGCGTTAGCGAGAGGGTATCCCCATTCGGTTATGTAGATCGCATCGGTCGTCGGAGCTAGGTTTCCGTCAGCATCTTGCAGTTTTGGTTCTACATACGGCGCGCCCCACCAACCCCACTGCATGTCGCAAAGAACGTAGCTGCCATAGGGAGTTGCTTCAGTGGTTGGGCCATTGGCGTTGAAGTCTGCCCAAGCCGCCCAAATATCGTTATTTGCCGCAGCGCAATATCCGCCGTCGGGGCCTGAATTGAACGCGAGTGGATAACCCGTGTCTGGATCAATAACCTTGTTGCCGCTCGAATCACGGAAGAACGTTACCTGGCTCATGTAAGACCGGTAAGGCTCTCCGTCCATCGGAAAGTTTAGGTAATACGACCCCTCTGAGTCTTGTTCGAGAACCCTGCCGTCTGGAGCAACCTGCTGGTCGATGTAGCGAGTAAGGGTGTCGCCGCCAAACCTTTCGGCCTCGGGGCCGTCAACCCACTTCCACACACCTTCTGTAGCGGCGTCTGAGCCGCCAACCCATGCCGGGTACAAGGTTCCGCTACCGCCGGTGACGTTGTCGTTTAGAAACGAAAACTCATCGCGAGTTGTAATTGCCGCCAGGTATCCGCGATGCGTGTTTCCACCGATGCTCAAGACCGCAGACTTCGCTTCGGCTCTAGCTGTGCTCCAGCGCACAAAATAACGTGACGAGTCGGTGACGTTGCCAAAGTCGTCTGTGGGTTGACCCATGCCATCGTCTGTTGTCTGAGTTGCTAGCTGGTAGTAGTGCTGGGTGCTTGGCGACCAAAACAGGCCCGGTGCCGACTCGATTGCCGATACCTGCAGGTTTCTAAACAAAAGCCCTTGCCCAAGTTTTTGAGTAGCAGAACCGGTGCAAAAATTTGAGTTGCGATCAAAGATCCACGTGTTCTCAAGGGCCGCAATTACATCGCCAGCGTTTCCGGCCAAAAGAACGTTCGTGGAGTTGTCACCAGAGATAACTACATTTCCGCCAGTTGCAGAATTGGACCAAGAATTGTTGAATGAACACCTTGTAGCTACGGCGATGTGAAAGTCATCGTTTGCCGGCACCTGAACGCCGGTGGTGTCGGTGAGCGTAAGCCCAACCTGAATGTAAGTTGGTGCACCGGTGATTTGGATTCCTGCAACGGCAAACCCACCCAGAGTTGGGTCGTATTCGATTGACCCCGGCGCTGATACTTCAAATGGGTCGGCGGCAACGGCAGGAACACCGGTGGCAATTACCGCAAGAAAGGTGGCGATTGTGGCAAGTATTCTGCGCACATAACCTCCAAGGCCAACCAAAAGATGTGAATTCGCCAGCAAATGAGCGTGACTATTATCAATATCTTACGATGTCAAACAAGGGTTTGCCAAGGCGTAAAAACAGCGAATCAGTGCCGTATTAGCGTTCCAACACCATCGATTGACGAATAGTGGATCCAGTCAACGCTCATCGATGTTTGAGTCACCGAGTTGCCAATCTGGTTGCCCACAAAATTTCCGCCCATCGCAACGTTGAGAATCAGGTACTGCTCGGAGTTGAAGACCCAGGTGTTTCCGCCGATTCCACTCGCCTTCATCTGGTGGTATTGAACGCCGTCTAGATACCAAGTGATCTGGTTTGGGATCCAGTCGATTCGGTAGGTGTGGTAACCGGTGAAACCGCCGTTTATCGAGGTTGTATTGCCCTGATTGAGGTAACCGGGTCCGTGAAGGGTTCCCCAAAGCATGTTCGGGAGGTCACCCTTCCACTCGGCGATGTCGACTTCGCCACACTGTGGCCAGCCGACCGAGGGTTGGTTAGCGCCGAGAAGCCATATTGCCGGCCACTGGCCCTGGCCACCCGATAGCTTGGCGCGCACCTCGATGCGTCCGTATTTGAAGCCGATTTTGCCGAGGGTAATTAGCTTGGCGCTCTTCCAGGAGCAGGTGCCGTAGTAGCACTGCAGGTTGTCGTTCGCGACGGTTTTTTGGGCGGGGAGAACTAGATTGCCCTGGCCGTCGGTTTTGGCGGTAGTTGGCAAATACCATTCGGCCTCGTTGTTGCCCCAGCCAGGATTGCCGATTCCACTCCCGTCACCCGTCCCGTAAGGCGAGGTTAGGTTGAAGTCCGAAGTGCTGACGCCCGATCCCGCAAAGTCGTTGAATTCTTGGTCCCAAAGGTAAGTCGGGGTTGGAGGACCCGGCGAGTTTGGAGGAACAGCAGTTCCCACCGTCACAGTTTTGGTGCGCGAGGTCAGCACCTTCTTATTTGCAAACTTGAGCGACTCGATTGCGAACAGGCTGGATCCGTTGTCGCTGACAAAGGTCTTCAGCGATCTGTCAGAGCCGGTCGCGATTCGTTGGCCAGCCAGATACCAAACATAGGTCCTCGTTGCCTTCAGGTTTGCAACTGCAGGAGTGACTCTCACGGTTGCACCGGGGGTAATTGCTGCCGGAAGGCTCGCCACTTTGATGATTCTGGGAGCCACTGCCGCTTGGGCCGAAGCGCCCGCAATGGCAATGATCACGGATGCCGCTATGAGCGCTGAAGCAAGTTTGCGAAACAAAATAACCCTTCGGATTTCGCTTCGCACAAAGCCTATATATAGAGACTATGCCAATAGAGTGAACCCATGAACTCAACTACCTTGTTAAAAACCGCAGGATTTGTGCGACTCCTTACCGCCGCTTCGCTGATTTTCGCCATGGCTTGGCAGATCACCGACCGCCTAGCCCACAACGTGTTCAGGCCTGGCGAGTACTTC
>CAIJJH010000086.1 GCA_903820955.1 uncultured Micrococcales bacterium | reverse complement strand
TGCTACGAGCGTGATGGTATTCAAGCGACCCTTTGGTCCAGTGAGCTGGACAACGTCGCCCACTCGAAATGGCCCGGTTGGTTGTTGCTTCTTACGCATATTTCGCCCTATCTGAAAAGATTTTTCAAGTCTTTAAGTCTTACGCCTTCAAGTGTTGGCCACAGAATGCGGTCTGGGTTGGCCGGAATTCGGACCACGTTTGGAATCCCAACGGCTTTGGTTCCGGCGGCCTCGGCCGAAAGAATACCCGAAATGGAGTCTTCGAATGCAACACACTCATGCGGTTCAACACCAAGAAGTGCGGCCGCCTTCAGGTATGGCTCGGCGTGAGGTTTGCCATGCACCACGTCATCGCCTGCAACGATCACATCAAAGGCGTCAAAAGGTATCGCTTCGACGACCTGGAGTGCCATTCTCCGAAGTGACATGGTGACCAGGGCGGTTTTTACCCCGCGGCGACGCATTTCACGCAAAAGTTCTTGGGCTCCCGGGCGCCAGGGAATTTCTTTTCGCAACTGGGCAGTGACCGAGTCGGTTAGCTCTTGGACGGTTGCCTCCGTATCAAGCTCGACTCCGAAGCGCTCCCCCATGATTTTGGCCGAATCCTTTAGAGCCATACCGACCAGCGACTTGCCGTCTTCTTCGGTCCAATCGAAGTCGTGACGAGTGGCAAGTTCGATCTCGGACTTCATCCAGTATGGCTCGGAATCGATTAGCGTGCCGTCCAGATCCCACAGGACCGCTTTCGGTAGACGCCTCGCAAACATGGGTTCGAGTCTACCCGCGACTGCCTTAGGGTTAAAGTGAAGTCTTTCGGGAGGAACCTTGACCAAACCACTGCATGGCCGCATGTTAATCGTGGCCTTCGAGGGTTGGAGCGATGCACGCGACGCAGCCACCCTTGCGGTGCGCTACCTTGCCGAAACCTGCGACGCCGAGCAGGTAGTTTCAATCGAATCCGAGGATTACTTTGACTTTCAGTTCAACCGACCACTGGTCATGATTGACGAGGACGGCGACCGAAACCTTTCGTGGCCCACCGTGGAACTCTGGTCCCCGAGTGGTGACTCCGATGTCAAGGGTGCCGATCGCCTGTTCTTCTTGGTTGGCGCCGAACCAAGCCGCCGATGGAAGTCTTTTGTCGCCGAGATCTCTGACCTCGTTGTTGACTACGAAATCGACGCGGTCATTTTCCTGGGCGCATTTGTTGCCGACACTCCGCACACCCGCCCGATTCAGGTAAATACCACCTCGGCAAACACGCTAATCGCTGACGAATATGCTCTCGAGCCATCGAACTACCAAGGTCCGGTCGGCATCATCTCGGTTCTAGGAGTCGAGTTCGAGCGCATCGGAATCCCAACCTTGTCGATCTGGGCTGCGGTGCCCGCCTACGTGCACGTGGGGCCATCTCCTAAGGCAACTCTCGCTCTGGTAGCCGAGGTTGAACGTTTTACCGAGATTCAGATTGACCACGGAGACCTGCCAGACGAAGCTTTCAAGTGGGAGCGAAGCATCGATGAAATGGTCGAGGGTGACGAAGACCTGGTTGGCTACATCGAGCAACTCGAAGAGTCTCTCGATTCTGAGGGTCTCGAAAACACCAGCGGCGACGCCCTAGCACTCGAGTTTGAAAGATACCTGCGTCAGAAGGACGACGGCGCTTCTTAGGCCGCGATGTAGGTTGCGACCAAGATCGCCACACCCACACCGACGCGCCAGAGCACGAACGGCATGAACGAACCCTTGTTCAGATAGCGCAGTAGGCCGGCAATGACGGCAAAACCAACCACGAACGACACCAGGGTCGCTACCGCGGTGCCCAGGCGGAGATCGCCCGGAAGATCC
>CAIJJH010000085.1 GCA_903820955.1 uncultured Micrococcales bacterium | reverse complement strand
TGAACCGCCGATCGAAAGTCCCGCGATGAGAAGCGGCAAGCCGGCTGCGACGAGAGAACCGAAAATGAAGAGCAACAATATGATGACGATTGGAACGGCCACCATTTCGGCGGTGGCTAGGTCGCTAGAAATCGTCCCGTTAATTTCACTCGAAATGATTGCCGAGCCGCTGAGGTAGACCTTGGCGCCCATGAACCCGTTGGCATAGGTTTTTTCGAAGTAGGCGGCCACGTCGACCTTGTTCGCGGTCGGGGTTAGTTGAACGAAAAAGTATGCGGCCTTGCCGTCGGTTGAGGCGAGCGAGGAGGGGTGGCCGAGGGTGAAGTAAGAGGTGGCCTTTTTAACGCCAGCGGTGGCCTGCATCTTGTTTAGAAGTTCGGCAGCTTTGACCTCGGTTGCGAGCGAGGCTACCGGTGCGCCGAAGTCGACCACGGCAACAATTTCTGGCACCTCTTGCTTGAAAGTACTGGCCAAAACTTTGGTCACCTGGGTGGAGTCGGCACCGGGGTTCTCGTATCCGCCGGCTTGGAGCGAAGAGAAAGACTGCACCCCTAAGGATGTGGCGAGAGCGATCAGCACGATGAAGCCGAAGAGTGAGGTTTTGGCGTATTTAATTACGATTGCTGCAAAGCGCTTCAAGTTGAGTCTCTCGTTGTGGAATGATTACGGACATGACAACTAAGGCTCGGTCGCAAATAGTCCTTTACTCAATTTTCGCACTTCTCGGGCTGACTACGGCTTTTTGGTTTAACTCACAGGCAGTCCTCAGCAATGCGAACTACATCACCGACGGCTTTACGAGCCCAGTCGACTGGGTTTATTCTCTCGATCTGCTGATCGGTGGCTTTGCTGGAATGACCTTCGTGGTTCTCGAGAGCCGCAAGCTCGGGTTCAAGTGGTGGCCGCTTTTGGTTGCTGGCGGTTTTGTGACTGCCTTCGCCTTTGTGTTCCCGCTGTTTCTGGCTATCCGAGTTCACCTGCTCGCGAAGAAGGCGCTGGCCGGTGGACGCATGGACCAATACGAATTCGACAGCCACCGCGTCGACGTCTGGGTGCCGGCAACGCTGAACCCCGAAACCCCCGTCCTGGTAATGCACGACGGCCACAACCTGTTCTACCCGGAACACGCCAGTTACGGCTCGACCTGGGGAATCTTGGACGCGATGCCGGCCAGAATTCGTTCGGCAAACAAGCCTTTGGTTATTGGCGTTTGGCAGGGGCGTAGCGAGGATCGAGTTCTAGAACTAGGTCCGGAGGACTTTGTAACCGAGACGCCGGGCGCAGAAGAGCGGATTCCCCAGCACATGTTGCCGCGCGAGGGCTACTCGAAGATGGGCAACACCTACCAGGCGCTTATTGCCGAGAAGATCCTGCCGGTGCTCAGCGACCTCTACGCGATCAAGCTCGACCCAGCGCGTACGGCGATTGCCGGCTCGAGCATGGGCGGCCTCGCCTCACTTTACGGAATGGTGAAGTACCCGAAGGTTTACGGCACCGCGCTCTGCTTCTCGACCCACTGGCCAATCGGCGGCAATGAGCTGGTGGACTGGTTCGCCGAGCACCTGCCGATGGATGGCAAACACAAGGTTTGGAGCGACACCGGAACCATCGAGCTGGACGCCGAATACGCGCCATTCCACGAACGTTTCGTTTCGAAGATGCCCGCCGAAAACTTCATTGGCGCGATCTACCCAATGACCGGGCACGGTGAACTCTGGTGGTGCGGTCGGGTTGAGCACCCGATCAACTGGTGGCTGACTAACTAGACCAGGGTTTCGAATGAAGGGCCGCGGCCCTCGGTCATGAAGCGAACCACGTTTTGGTCGACGATCACGTCTGCCATCTCGATTCGCCTAGTCAGGTGCAACCCTGCCGGTGACTTCACGCGGCTAAGAGCAACGTAGGTTTGGCCGGGGCTGAAGGCTCGATTGCCCATGTCGACCACGATCTCGTCGTAGGTGAGTCCTTGCGACTTGTGAATAGTGACCGCCCAGGCTAGTCGAAGCGGGATCTGGCGGAACTCGGCCATGGTGACCGGAACGATCGATTCCTTGAAGCGCTGGGTGATTTCGTCGAAGTCCTCCGAGAGCTCATAGCGAATCTTCTCCCAGGTCGAACGCCCGACCTCGAACTCTTCGCCCTCGACGTCGACGACGATGTGGTCTTGGTTTTTGATCGAGACCACCTTGCCGAGAGTGCCGTTGACCCAGCGGCGAACGCCAGCGCTCTCGCCCTTTTTGTTGTTCTGGTCGTCGTTCTTGATGAACATCACCTGGGCGCCGACCTTTAGTACGAGGTTCGGGTCACCGGGTGGGTTCTTGCCAAACTGCTTGAGGTCACCAACTGGGACGTCGGCTGGAATCGTGGATGGCATCCCCGGAATCAGGGCTAGTCGCTGCGAGTTCACGCGATCGACCATTGCGTTGGTTGTTGCCAAGCGAATCGTCTCGGGGTCAGCTGGGTACTTATTGCCCATCGCGTTCAGAGAGTCGAGCATGTCTTGGCTGCAGGAGCCGTCGCGAATGGCGTTCAGGATCTCGATGAACTCCGGGTCGCTCTGACGAAAGTTCTCGTGCAGCTCGTAACGCTCGAGTGGCGCTTTGTCCCAGCAAAGTGCATCAAAGAACCAGTGGCTGCGATATTTCTCGGCCAAGTACGCGCGCTCGGCATCATCGTTTGGTGGCACCGGTGCAAGTTGGTACGGGTCTCCGAACATGACGATCTGCACGCCACCGAACGGGCCCTTGGCCTTGCCGCGAGCGAGGCTGAGCAGACCCTCGATGGCATCCATCAGGTCGGCGTTCACCATCGAGATTTCATCGATCACGAGCATGTCGATAGCGCGCAAAACCTCACGGCTTCGCGGGCCCATGTGGTGCTTGAGGTCTTGGTTGCCGAGCAGGCCTGGCGGAATCGAGAGCAGCGAGTGCAGAGTCTGGCCACCGACGTTAAAGGCGGCTACACCCGTTGAGCCAGCTACGGCGACCTTCTTCTTGGTGTTTTCGACCAGGTGGGTGAGCAGGGTCGATTTGCCCGTGCCCGCGCGTCCGGTCACGAAAATGTTGGTCGACTCGTGTTCTATGTATTCATAGAGGGCCAACTGCTCTGCTGAAAGTTCTACCTGCTGCAAACTAACGTTCCTTTTTACGGCCCGCTAGTCGAGCCAGCATGGCGTTGTATTCTTCGATGTCTTGGTTGCCCGAGCGGTCGGAGGCTCTGTCCAGCCGCTTTTGATCGCGTGTGTCCGCCAAAAACCATTGTCTAGAGACGATTATGGTAACCACCGCAGACGGTAATTCGCCGATACCCCACGCAATTGCGCCACCGGTTTGTTGATCGTCCAGCGGTAGCGCCCCCCAAGTTCGACCCATCGCCCCGAACCAATCCGAAAGTAGCAGAGTTTCACCCTGCATCAAAGCCAGACCGAAAAATGCGTGGAAAGTCAGGGTCAAAATCAAAACCATCAGGCGAATCGGGTAACTCGCGAGCTTCGGCCCGGGGTCGGCGCCGATCAGCGACTGCACGAACAGGTAGCCGGTGATCAAAAAGTGCACGATCATCCACTCGTGGCCAAGGTGGTCACGGGTTGCCCAGCCGAATATTGGCGTGAAGTAGAAGATTACGAGCGAAGACGCAAACATGATCGCCGAAACCAGCGGGCTGCCAAAGAAGCGTGCCCAAGGCGTGTGCACTGCCCAGAGCACCCACTCGCGAAGGCCGCGGGATTCGTCTAGGCGTTTATTGGCCGCTCTCGAAAGCAACGTGACCGGTGCGCCAGGCACCAGGAAGATTGGCACGGCCATGGTGAGCATCATGTGCGCGATCATGTGAACGCTGAACAGGTATTGCTCGTAGACGTTCATCGCGCCGTTGGTGATGTAGAACAGCATCGCCAAACCGGCCAACCAAGAGATCGTTCTGAAGACGGGCCAGGTGTCGCCGCGCTTCTTCAAGCGAATCACCCCGAATAGGTATATTGCGGCGAGGGCCAAACAGACTGTCGCCCAGAGGATATCGAACTTCCACTCGGTGAACCAGCCTGCTCCGGTCAGTTCGGGCGGCAGGAGCTCACCGGTGAGAATCTGGGCGGGGGTCAGAGTCGCGATGTCGTTCGACGTCGGCGGTGGGGCCGAAACCGACAGTGCCGTGCCAAGACCTGCGGCCAGGCCCATGAATGCCAGTTCGACAATCGCCAGCTTTGCGAAGACCGCTACGCCACCGGTTTTGATTTTGGCAATCAAGCCACGACGGTACCGAAAACCGAAAAGGCCGAGGATCCCGAGCAGAACAACTTTGGCGATAACTAGGGCGCCGTAGTTGGTCAGGAGATTTGGCCAGGTGCCAACCCGCACCCAGGCCGAGGCAACGCCGGAGACACCGGTAATCAAGAAGGCCCAAAAGGCCAGGGTCGAGTAGCGAGAAACCAGAGCGAAGTTCTTCTCGTTGTCTTGGCTGCGCAGGTAGACCACCGCAATCAGACCGCCAAGCCAGACGGTTACGGCAACCAGGTGCATACCGATCGCATTCACCGCGGTTGCGTGGCTGGCGGTGCCGGACGCGTGGCCCGTTAGAGCAAGTGGCACCAGCGCGGCCAGCGAGATCGCGGCCAAGAACAGGGTCGAACGAAGCGAAGACAACACGAGCGCACCGAATGCCGCGA
>CAIJJH010000084.1 GCA_903820955.1 uncultured Micrococcales bacterium | reverse complement strand
TCGTTGCTTCAAATCTACTCCGAAGCACGAAAGCCCCCGCACGAGGCGAGGGCTTTCGGTTGAACCTTTTGACTACTGGATGCCGAAGAAGGCACCGATTGCTGCCTTCACACCCTTGTCGTTTGAAAAGAGGATTCCGAGCAGGAAGAGCGACAAAACTGCCGCACTCACCAAGAACGAAAGGTAAGCGAATACGCGACTGAGGATCTCTTTGCGCATATCGGCAGCTTTACCTTTGCGAGCACCAGGGACAGCGTGCTGTGCATTGGTGATGAGTCGAACACCGAGAGCGAAAAGTGCGGAGACGACCACGGCAACTACGACTGATGCCGAAGCGACTAGAAGAAGTTGGTTCCATTTGATGTCCATTATTTTTTACCCTTTCCCTTGGCTGCCTTAGCGGCCTTGGCTGCTTCGGTGCGAACCTGACGAGGTGAACGAAGCGCAGTCGCAGCAGCGACTTCTACCTCGCTCGGAGCTACATGCCTTGAACTGACTTTGTTGCGAGCCGAAACACGGAAGATTCCGTAAACGGCAACCAGCAAGATGATTCCATCAACGACCAAACCGGTAAACCCAAAGGTGTGAACCAGATAAGCCGATGCGCCACCTACGATTGCCGAAGCTGGCAGAGTGACCAACCAACCGAGTGCTATCTGCCCGGCCTTGTTCCAACGAACCTGAGCACCGCGACGTCCGATACCTGAACCGATTACCGATCCAGAGGCGACCTGAGTGGTCGAAAGCGCGAAACCGAGGAAGCTCGAGGAGAGAATGGTCGCACCCGAAGAGATTTCGGCTGCAAAACCCTGTGCCGGGCGGATCTCGGAAAGGCCCGAACCCATGGTCTTGATGATTCTCCAACCACCGGTGTAGGTACCGATCGCGATGGCTAAGGCCGAAGCGAGGATTACCCAGAACTGCACCGGAGCGTCCTTGGTCACCAAACCGGCGGAGACGAGAACCAGGGTGATGATACCCATTGTCTTCTGCGCGTCGTTGGTTCCGTGTGAAAGGGCAAGCAGTGAAGACGAGAAGATCTGACCGATCTTGAACTTGCCACGGCCTGTTGCAATGCCGTTCTTCTTGCGAGCGCCTTCTGAGCGCCCGGTGATTATGTAGGCCGTCAAGGTGGCAAGGGCTGAGGCCAGGCCGGCGATTAGCGGAGCGAAGAGAGCCGGAATCAGAACCTTTTCAACGACTTTGTCGAAGTGCACCGCGCTGAAGCCCATCGCGACCACAGCGGCACCGATCAGGCCACCGAATAGCGCGTGAGATGAAGATGATGGCAGGCCGAAGAGCCAGGTCATCAGGTTCCAGAGAATTGCTCCGGTAAGAGCCGCGAAGATAATTTCGGGCTGGATCAGTGAGCCGCCAGAAGATGGATCATCGTTCAAGATGCCCTTCGAGATGGTCAGCGAAACCTGAGTCGAGAGAAATGCGCCCAACAGGTTCATGATTGCGGCGACTGTAACTGCCGTTTTGGGTTTCATTGCGCCGGTCGCGATTGGGGTTGCCATCGCGTTGGCGGTGTCGTGGAAACCGTTGGTGAAGTCGAAGAACAACGCAACAACGATTACCAGTGGGACAATGATTAGCGGATCCACTTAACGCCCTTCTGTTTTTGAATGAATAGAACTTGGACTAAAGATTGATTCACTTTGTAGCCTAAATCAAAGTCGTTAACCTTGCGAACCTAGGATGAACAATAAGTTAACGGATTCGAGGCTGGCTAGGTGCGAATATACTTGAGTCTGAACCGCGGGAGGCGAGTATGACCAGCAAGCACGAGGCAAAACTTGCCGACGGACGGGACATCTTCTTTTACGATGACGCCGGCTCAGCCCTGCCTGCTAACCGCAAAGAAGACACTCGACCAGCAGAACCCCGGCCGGAGCTTGCCGAGATGCGCTTGGACGTTCTAAGCGGCGAATGGATCTCGGTTGCCGCCCACCGACACAACCGCGCATTCATGCCGCCGGCTCACGCATGCCCACTTTGCCCGAGTCACGCCGGTTTTGCGTCCGAGGTTCCAGACAACTTTGACGTCACAGTTTTTGAAAACCGAAACCCATCTTTCGCCCAGGTGGCCGCAACCATCGATGACCCAAACTACTGGGTCGAGCCAAAGCTGCCGATAGGTGCGCGTAAAGCAGCGATTGGCCGTTGCGAAGTGGTGGTTTACTCCCCCGAGCACGAAGGTTCGCTGGCAAGCCAGAGTCTGACTCGAGTTAGAACCATTCTCGACGCGCTGGCCGATCGCACAGATGCGATCATGCGCATGCCTGGGGTTCGCACCGTGTTCCCGTTCGAAAACCGCGGCGAAGCCATTGGCGTGACCCTGCATCACCCGCACGGTCAGATCTATGCCTACCCATACGTGACTCCAAATCAGGAAAAGGTCTTTGCGTCGTTGTCTCGCCACGGGCTCAACATGTTTCAAGACATTCTCGATTTCGAGCAGGGTAGCGAGCGTGAACTGATCCGTGGCGAACACTTCACCGCGTTCGTTCCATTTGCCGCCCGCTGGCCGATTGAAGCGACGATAATGCCGCACCGGCACGTGCAGAACCTGACCCAGCTGAACGAGGACGAACTAAGCGAACTTTCTTCGATTTATTCACGTGTGCTTAGAGGTGTGGACGCGATTTACAGCAGCCCAACTCCTTACGTAGCTGGTTGGCACCAGGCACCAAGCTTCCCTGGCGGCGAAAACTTTAGGCTGCAGTTCAAACTGACCTCGCCAAGACGCGCTGTCGACAAGCTGAAGTACCTCGCAGGTTCGGAATCTGCAATGGGCGCGTTCATCGCGGACTTCCCACCAGAGAAAACCGCCGCGCAGTTGCGCGAAGTTCTCTAGAGGCTCGGGTCAGGAATCATTACGTACTTGGTTTCCAAGTACTCGTTGATGCCTTCTAAGCCACCCTCGCGACCAAGACCTGAAGCCTTTACTCCACCGAAAGGTGCAGCCGCGTTCGAGACCAAACCGGTGTTCAAACCAGTCATTCCGGTGTCTAGCGAGTCAATCAGTCGCATTCCGCGCTTGAGGTCCTCGGTGAAAGCGTAAGAAACCAGGCCGTACTCGGTGTCATTAGCCAGACGAACAGCCTCTTCTTCGGTCTTGAACCGAACAATTGGCGCAATTGGGCCAAAGATCTCTTCGCTCAAGATGGTCGAGCCCGGCTTGACGTTGGCGAGAACGGTCGGTTTGAAGAAGTAGCCGTCGCCACTGCCCGATTCGCCACCGACAACTAGGTCTGCGCCTTCGGCAAGAGTTGCATCGACGAGTCGCTGCATGTTTTCGCGAGCCTTCTCGTTAATGACCGGGCCGCAGGTGGTGTCGGCGTCGACTCCGCGGCCGAGTTTAAGAGCACCCATGCGCTCACCGAGTTTGGCGGCAAAGGCGTCGGCAACCGACTCGTGCACTATGAAACGGTTGGCAGCGGTGCAGGCCTGGCCAATGTTTCGCATCTTGGCGAGCATCGCTCCGTTTACAGCAGCCTCTAGGTCGGCGTCCTCGAAGACCAGGAACGGGGCGTTGCCACCGAGCTCCATCGACGTGCGAAGAATTCTCTGTGCCGACTGCTCAAGCAGCTTGCGGCCAACCTGGGTTGAGCCGGTGAAGGTGATCTTGCGCAGTCGGGTGTCGGCGATGATCGGGCCAGATGTCGCAGCCGAAGTGCTAGTTGTGATCACGTTTACGACACCGGCTGGGAGGCCGGCTTCTTCCATGGTCTGCACCAAGAGGAGGGTAGTCAGTGGGGTCAGTTCGGCCGGCTTGACGACCATCGTGCAACCGGCCGCGATTGCTGGGCCGATCTTTCGTGTGGCCATCGCCAGCGGAAAGTTCCAAGGGGTGATTGCAAACGCTGGGCCAACCGGACGCTGGGCAACGAGCATGCGACCGGTGCCCTCTGGCGAGGTGCCGAAGCGACCTGAGATCCTTACGGCTTCTTCGCTGAACCAACGCAAAAACTCGTTACCGTAGGCAACTTCGCCACGGGCTTCGGCAATCGGCTTACCCATTTCTAGCGAAATCAAAGTAGCGAATTCCTCGGAGCGTTCGCGAACCAATTCGAAGGTTCGACGCAGAAGTTCGCCACGTTCCCGCGGGGCAACCTTGGCCCAAGCGGCCTGGGCGTCGTCTGCCGCGGTGAGCGCGGCAAGGCCGTCTTCGGCCGTTGCGTTGGAGATTTCGTGCAAGACCTTGCCGGTTGCTGGGTCTTCGACCCTGATCGGCGCACCGGAACCGGCTACCCACTTGCCTCCGATGTATAAACCGGTTGGGACTTTTGCCAGTAGTTCTTGCTCAGAAAGCGCCATTGCTGTTCCTATCGATATTTCTTTTGGATACTTACAATCCTACGATTGCAAATTATTGGTTTGAGAGTTTGTTGCCGCAGCGGTAGAAAGCCGTTGCCAAGGTATCTATGGCAGTGTTTGTGTCTGCGGTTACTGTCCCAAGTGCGTAGATCACAAACAGCAGGGGTGTGCCGTCCTTGGAGTTGATGATTCCGGCCAGAGTGTAGCCGTGCTTGATCCAACCCGTCTTGGCCAGAATATGACCGGATGCGTCAACATTTTTCCCGGTGAACCGAGCCGCGAGCGAACCTGACTCGTTAGCGACGGGCAGACCCTGCTTGATCACGTCAAAGTCGGCGTAGCTGTTCAAAACCAGCTTCAAAAACTTGGCTAGGACGATTGGAGCTACTCGGTTGTTGTCGGAGAGGCCGGAGCCGTCCTTGATTACTACCCCGGTGGTATCGAGACCGGTCGATAGCAGGGCCTTCTTTATCGCTAGATCAATCGAGCCGAAAGCTGGGCTCAGACCCTCCTTGATTGCAACCAAACGTGCCAAGTACTCGGCTTCGGTGTTGTCTGAGGTCTGCAACATGTGCTTGATCCAGGTGCTTATCGGTTGCGACTGAACGGTAGCGATAGTGGTCGGTGAATTCACAGGAAGTGTGCCTTCGGCCAAAGTTGCCGATCTGGCAATGGCACCAAGTGCGGACTTGAAGGCCTTGCCGGCATTCATCACCGGCGTCGTGCTGCGTGGTGAATCCTTGGCTTGCGGGTTTGACCTGTCGCCATCTATCTCGAGGGCTGTTACCTCAGACATGTAGCCCTTGGTCTGTTCGCTGCGTTCCCAACTCGGCTCCCAAGATGGCCCGACAAACAGGGACGAGTCCAAAACGATGTTCGTGATCGTGGTCACGTTGTTTGCCGTTGCCCACGCGTTCACCTGAACGGCGAGGTCACTGAGTTTTGGCGCGTCCTTGTAGACCGACTGTTGGCCCGCTTTGGTCCTTGAAAGTGTCGGGTCACCAGAGCCAACCAAGATAATCGTGCCGGGGTTGGCTGGGTCGGCGTAAACCTTTGTCGAAACCCGGTAGTTCGGCCCCAGCGCCATCAGTGCAGCGCCGGCGGTGAGCAGCTTCATGGTCGATGCCGTGGCCGCAGGGGTGGTTGATCCGCGGTCAAAGAGAACTTCGTCGGTTGCTGGGTTCACTACAACGGCCTGTAGCGAAGCGAGAAGTGGGTCGGTAGCGGCATCGCCCACCTTGCAGGTTCGGGCAATGGTCGAAGTCGGAGTTGGGGTTGGAGTGGCCGAGCTCGAAGGCGCGGGAGTCTGGCTGGCTTTGGGTGAGCTTGCGGCGGTAAATGACATCCCCAGGATGATCAACGCGAGGACCAAAAGCCCGCTAAGCGCGCCAATTCCAACCTGTTTATAGAAGCGGAAACCGCCCTTTTCTTCAGTCACTCAGTTACTCCAAAGTCTTGAATCGCAACAAGTTCGAGTCTACCGCCGCGCCGTATAGACTCGCCTCATGAACAAATTCGCTCGAATATTTGCTGCCGCGGCAATCGTTATCGGCTTCACTTCACTGCCATCTGCGAGCTTCGCCCACGCCGAAGTTGTATCTTCAACACCAGCGCCAGACAGCACAGTTGACGCAGACAACTTCTTCAAAATAGACATCACATTCAACGAAGCCCTCCTGCAAACCGCCGGAGAGACCGGCAGCGCCGTCATGCTAGTCAATGACTCGACCGGCCAGGAATTCCACGTTGATTGTGTCTATGTCGAAGGCGCACATCTAGTAGCTCAGGCAGCTCTTTACGAGAGCGGCCCAGTGACACTCACATGGCGAACCGTCGCCGACGATGGCCACCCGATCAGTGACAGCTACAAGTTCAACGTGAC
>CAIJJH010000083.1 GCA_903820955.1 uncultured Micrococcales bacterium | reverse complement strand
GTGCTACCGGTTGGTAGGTAGGCCTGACGAACGCCGATTCCAGTTGGGTACCAGGTGTTCTGAACACTAAACAAGTTCTCTAGGTCTGTGCGGTGAATCGAGTTGGTGTCACTAAGCACTGGCAGTGCGAGGCGAATGGTCGGGTTGGTAACCGGCGCTGGATCGCTCGAGTTTGGGTCGTAGTAGTGAATCTCAGAAATGACGGTGTGGTCGTCCTTCTCCTGGGCGCCCGTGATGAAAGGCAGAACCTGGCAGTGAATGTCGTTTAGGCCGTCTAGGTCGATGTTTGGAGCATCGGTGAAGCTCGTTGGCTGGTGCTCAACGGTTCCAGGTGCGTCTTTGTTGATCACGGTGAACGAAACGTTACCGTTGGCGTCGGTGATGTGCGCGACTCGAAGGCCGTCGGCAGAAGCGGTGCCTGCCTTGGCGTTCTGACCGTCAACGGTTACTGCAGCCTGTGAGGTCGAGTACTGCTTGTTGATTCGCAGGGTGATCGACTGGCCCACGAGCGCATTGCCGTCTTTGTCAGCTACGTGGTAGGTGAAGACAACGGTTGAGCCAACCGGTGCGAATGAGCGCTGGTACTTTAGGCCCGATGCGAACCAACCGGCGTCGATCCAAGTGTTGGCCATCGCTTGGTTCGCTACAGCTTCGCTGGTGTTAGATGCGTCCAAAGTTGGGGTTAGAAGTGTGATGTATGCCGCGTGATAAGGCGCCGGTGCCGCGTTGGCTGGGCTGCCCGCCGCTGCGAGGCCGGCAAAGGTTAGGGCCACTGCGCCAATTGTGGCCAGAACGCGCTTTAGTGAGAACTTCATCAGGTGCCTTTCGAAGGGTTTCAAACGAGCAACGTGGCCCGTATGAGTTCAAAGTTACCCGAGAAACCGCTTTCTGTAACCGCTTTCACAAGACCTTTACGCTTTTGTTATGTTTAGCCTTCGATGGCTTTGAGGTCTTTTAGCAGAGGCCTAGTCAGCAATATCGCCGCTGCGCAAAGCATGAGCAGGGCGAGAGCCAGATAAACCGGACGCACGCCAAAGGCGTCGAGGCAAATTCCGACGACTATAAAAGATGTAAGCGGCGCTATGTTCCACATCATCATTTCGAGTGCAAATACGCGTCCGCGCAGGTTTGCCGCCACCAACTTCTGGATCACGGTGTTTAGTAGGGGAGAAATCGGACCCCACACCGCGCCAAGCACGGCTCCGAGAGTGATCATCAGCCACTGCGGGGGCAGGAACGACATTGGAAGCATGGCAACTGCGACCCCGCCGATGGCAATCCGCAGGATGTTGGCGTAGCCGATGCGCTTGTGCAGCCACTCAAAGGCGAGACTCGTGAGCATACTCATGCCCGCCATGGTGGTGATCAGGATCCCGAGCCCGCGTGGGTCG
This sequence comes from uncultured Micrococcales bacterium, assembly GCA_903820955.1. Taxonomy (GTDB): domain Bacteria; phylum Actinomycetota; class Actinomycetes; order Actinomycetales; family Microbacteriaceae; genus Rhodoluna. The sequence goes on along the minus strand of CAIJJH010000083.1, from coordinate 7,348 downwards.
TGAATCTCATTGAAGTAGCGAGGTAGAAGCACCATCTCGGTTGGGATGTAAACCACCGAAAGCATCAGGAACCCGGCAAAGACCAACCCGAGCACCCTGATTCGCCCGAGGGTCTTGATGCCCTGGAGGGCAAAGACAAAGACGTTGCCCTTTTCTTCGTTGGGGTCGTGCTCCTGGCGCTCGGTTACCCGAATCGTCGCCATGGCGATGGTCGAAACAAGGGCCGCGACACCGGCCGCCCAAAAGGCTGCGTAAACGTCGATGCTGGCAATCAGGAAGGCAGCGATTGCCGGCCCAACCGCGAAGCCAGCTGCAAAGACGCTCTCGTGAATCGAGTTTGCTCGATCGAGGCTGAGCCCACCTTTCTCGGCGACATCGGGCACCAGCGACTTTCGGGCCGCCTGGCTTCCGGGGCCGAAAATGTTCTTGATCACCGAAAGCACGACCAGCGAAACAATCGTGATGCCAAACGCGTCGTTGAACACTGGCACGGCAGCAACCAAAATGCCTTGACCTAGCTCAAACCAGATCGCCGACCTGCGCCGACCAAATTTGTCGATGATCGAACCCATGAATGGCGAAAGCAGAATCACTGGAATCGCTGTGAATGCGATAACCAGAGCAGAGGCCGTGGACGACTTTGTGATCACGAGCGATAACCACGGCAGCGCGATAAAGGTTATCGACCCACCGACGATGCTCGCGAAGTTAGCCAGTTGGGTTAGAACGAATTGGCGCATTTAGCGAAGTTCTAGGTCATCCAAGGTGACGGCGGTTAGGTAACGGTAACCGGCGTCCTCAATGACCTTCTTAGCCCCGGTGTCGCGGTCAACAACGGTTGCGACTGCAACGATGATCGCCCCTGCGCGCTCTAAAGCCTCGGCTGCTGCCAGTGGCGAACCACCGGTGGTTGAGGTGTCTTCGACAACAACAACCTTCTTGCCGGCGACGTCTGGGCCCTCGACCTGACGGCCCATTCCGTGGCCCTTAGGCGCCTTGCGAACCACAAACGCGTCAATATTGCGTCCGCGCGCATTTGCCTGGTGCAGCACCGCCGTGGCAACCGGGTCGGCTCCCATGGTCAGGCCACCGATGGCTACGAAGTCGGTGACTCCAGCGTCGTCCAAGAGGTCGAGCATGACCTGACCAATTAGCGGAGCGGCCTCGTGGTGCAAGGTCGCGCGGCGCAGATCGACGTAGTAGTCGGCCTCGATGCCGCTCGAAAGAGTGACCTTGCCGTGCACAACGGCCAGCTCCTTGATTAGTTCAACGAGGCGTGGTTTGGCAGGCGAAGAAAAGGTCATGGCTCAAGTTTAAGCGCCTTTCGGCAAGATAACCTTGGACACAATGAAGATTGCAACCTGGAACGTCAACTCGATTCGCACCCGCGTTGGCCGCGTAACCGACTACCTGCAGCGCTCAAACCTCGACGTCTTGGCGATGCAAGAGATCAAGTGCAAGCCCGACCAGTTCCCCGTCGAAGCCTTCGAGGCGATTGGCTACAAGGTCACGATGCACGGCCTAAACCAGTGGAACGGCGTTGCCTTCGCGAGCAAGATCGAAGCCGAGGACGTCGAAATCGGCTTCACCGGAATGCCTGAATTCAAGGACGTCCTCGAAGCACGCGCGCTTGGGGCCACCTTCGATGGTGTGCGACTCTGGAGCCTCTACGTGCCGAATGGCCGCACGCTCGAAGACCCGCACTACACCTACAAACTCGAGTGGCTCGATCGACTGGCCGCCAACACCGCAGAGTGGCTCGAATACGACCCCGACCAGCCGCTCGCGCTCATGGGTGATTTCAACATCGCCCCGCTAGACACCGACGTTTGGAACATCGACGACTTTGCTGGAGACACCCACGTCTCTGTGCCCGAGCGCCAGGCTTTTGAGGCCTTTGAGCAGATCGGTCTGCGCGATGTCGTTCGCGAGCGAATCCCGACCGGCTACACCTACTGGGATTACCAGCAGCTGAGGTTCCCTCGCAACGAAGGCATGCGCATCGACTTCGTTCTCGGGTCAGAGGCCTTTGCCGAACGCGTCACCGACGCTGAGATTGTGCGCGAAGAACGCAAGGGCGAAGGCCCGAGCGACCACGTGCCGGTGGTTGTCACCATCGCGTAATTTGTGGATAAGTATTTTCTAGGTTGAGTGATTCTCTAACTTAGAGACGATGAAAACCCTCTACATAGATGAATCGATTCGCGAGCGGTACATTCTTGTAGGTCATCTCGTTGCGGCCAATAGTGTGGGTCGCGTTCGAAAAGCCGTTAGGTCCCACGTGCTCGCTGGTCAGCGTTCGATTCACTTTGTAAAAGAGAGCGATTCCCGCAGGAAGTACTTGCTGGCCCAGTTTGAGAGACTCGATTGCACGGCGCTTGTCGTCGCAGTTTCAGGAAGTGATCCAAAAGTCGCAAGGCAAATCGCTCTTCAAGAAATTTTATGGCGAACACATGAATATGACGTTCAGCAAATAGTCATCGAACTCGATGTAAGCAGTGAAGCATTTGATCGCGCGACCCTCCTCGCACACAACCGAAGTGTTGATGAGCCTCTGCAAATCGACTTTGAATTTTTAACGCGCAATTCAGAGCCCCTTCTGTGGGTCGCAGACGCCGTCGCCTGGGCGGTGGGTCGGCAGGGGTTTTGGGTTAAGAGAGCAGCTTCCATGGTCACACGGACTATCAATATTTCGCTTTAAAGCGCGAAGCCCGGCTCACCGACCGTCCGGAAGGCTGCCGAGCTCACTTTGCGAGGCTCTTGCCGTCGCACACGTCGATAATAGCAAGTCAACATAACTCGATGTCAAGAACAAAAAATCTGTTAGGAACCCTACTCGACATTGCCAATCACGATCAGCGAGTCACCCTTTGCTGGCGTGAATTCGGTGGTCTTGGCAGGGTTGAGGCGAACGCCTGTTGATGAGTCGTTGGCCGATTCGGCAACAATGCGGTAGCCGATTGCCGATTCACCGTGAGCGGCTGCGATGGCTACTAGCTCGGCGTAGGCGATCTTCTTGCCGAGGGGCACGTAGTGCTCAATCGGCTTGACGTTGATTGCCGCGCCATCGGCGTCGAATAGGTCTTCGAAGACCGGAGCAAGTGCCGGATTCTCGCTAACCTGCGAAATCAGCAGCGCGGCCAGGTTGTCGCTGACCACGAGATCATCAACCGCGGCAACTCGAGCTAGCTCGGCTTTGCGCGAGTCAAGAATCTCGGCAACCAGGCGGGTCGGCTCAACACCATTACCGTCGACATCAAAGAGTTGGTTCATCTGAAGCATGGTCAGCATGGTCTGAGCGTCGGCCTCGGCCTCGCTGATCGCGTTGCGGTAACCGAGCACGATTATTTCGTCGTACTTCTTAGCAGCGCTGGCGGCGATCAATTCGTTAATGTCGCCAGACACAGCCGCGTGAGTCACCTTGACCTGCGAACCAAAGTCGAGATCGGCGAACAGCGCGTCGTCAACGAAACGCTTTTGGGCAACGATGTGAACCGTCGAACCCTTAGGTAGGTAGGCGGCTAGCTCGGTCAAGACCGAACGACCCATGGTCGACCAACCGATGAAGAGCAGATGCTCGGGAGCACGCTTAATGGCAGGCCCAGCCTTGTAATCCTTTGGTGCTTTCACGGTCAGTACGCCCGAATAGATGACTTTGTCGTCGTCCTCGGCAATAGCAATCACCTGAGAGCCTGCGGTGAGCTTGGTGGTCTGCCTAGGGTTTAGAGCCACGACACCCTTGTCATCAACCAAACCGATGACCGAAGCTCCATTGAATGAAAGCAGGGCGTCGCGGTAGGTTTTGCCGGCGAGAGCGGGGACGCTCTGGAAGTAGATTTCGTCACCGTCAAAGTCGAGTAGGTCGAGAGTCACGGCCGCAAGACCCGGCTGGCGCGAAGCCTGCGCGGTGACTCGGGCGATTACATCGTGCGAGCGAACGGCGATCACTTGGCCATTCGTGGCGCTCTGTAGTGCCTCAGCAGTGTTGGCGTCGTCCAGTTCGGCAATGATCCGTAGGTTGGGGTTTGCGTTGACAGCCTTCACGGCAAGAACCGTAGAGACTACCTTCGCGTCGCCGGTTTCATCTGCGTCCAAAATGATTATCGACTTTGCGTTTGATAGGTTGACGCGCTTTAGGTCGCCGGGGTTGGTTGGGTCACCCGTTCGGGTCACAACCTTGAGTTTGCCCAAGCCCTCGGCGCGGGACTCGATTTCGTCTTGCATGAAGTCGCGAGTTTGCTCTGAGAAGATCACCACGGTGGCCTTGCGAACGTTCGCGTTGGCAACGGCGAGTTCTTTCAGAATCGGGAACACGCGGTTCGACCAGCCGAGAATCAGCGTGTGGTTGTTCGTGATTACCGGCGACTTGCCCTTGCGAAGTTTCTCAAAGGTGCGAGCAATTAGGCCAACGATGAAACCGGTGACGCTCGCGGTGATGGTGATCGTGACAACCCAATAGAGGACGTTGATTATGCGATCTGCCCAGGTTGGCTCACCGCCCTTACCAAACAGCGTCGCGAACGAACCCCAGAAGGTGTTGAAATCGAGCGGCCCAAGAGGCGCGGTGTCTGGGTTCAAAAGACCCGGCAGCGCATAGAGAGCGTATTTGATGAAGACGAGGATTATCGAGAAGACGATCATGGCCGCAAACATCCAGGCCACGAAGGCACCGCTTCGAGCAATCGAGTTGTCGAAGTTGTAGCGGAACCGGGTCCAGAGCCCAACCTTGGTTGCTTTAGGTGCGCTTATTTCGCCCTGTGCGCCTTGCCCGTATGAACGTTCGTTGTTGTTTTCAGACATGGCAAAAGTTTAGCCCCGCGACCAACTCGTTAGGTAGCGGGGCCTCACTTTTCACTAATTACTACTTATTGAACTACAGCGATACTCCCCGCCTAGTTCACCTTCTGCGCCTTGGTCGCATGAACCTTCCGACACTATGGCTCAACGCTAGTGACTGTTACGCGCACGCCTTCCTTGATCTTGTCGGACTTCTTGGCGACAGAGTTAGTCAGAGTAACCACGGCCCCGGGCTTAGCTGCAGAAATATGAGCACAAACAGCAGCGGCACGGGCATTCGCGATTTTCTTCTGTGCAACACTCAGTTTCTTAGCTGTCGCAAAAGCGTCACACTTGACCGTGAGCAGAAGACCGACGTTCTTAAGTAGCGACGTGACCGCTAGCTTGGTGGTTTTCGAAGGTAACTTCGAGCCCGAAGCAAACCCTCCCACAACGGTTAGCTTCGTTCTTGGAGCCGCGGCGACCACGGTGCCGGTGGCGAGCTTGACCAAAGTCTCGTAGCCTGGGCCATTGGTTCCGGTAACCGTTAGAGAAATCACCTTTCCGTGCATGGCATCGGTAAGGTTCAGTGTGGCCAAGTTTGCGCCAGTCAACGGAGCACCGTCGGCGTTCCACTGATATGCAATGGTTGCCAGAGGATCCCAACTCGAGGTTGTTGCACTCAGAGTTGAGCCGACATAGTTGGCACCGGTGATACCTACGGTTGCTCCAGGGACAAATGTTCTCTCACAGCCAGCGCCGGGGAACTGCCAGGTCAGGTAAGGGTAGCCACCGTTGACTGCCGGGCACATAGCCCAGAGATTGGTCGAGTTCGGCGTGGCCGATATGTTCCAACCGGCATAGTTCGTGATTTTCTTCAAGTCACCCGAGTACCTTGGGGCTTCGGTACCAATTGACTCAACTGTCGAGGGGACGCCGGCGTCATTGATCTTCCAGTAGGAGTCGGTTACCGAACTACGGTAATCTGCGGCGCCGACAAGCCCGTGGCTAGTCGTGGCTTGGTTCAGAACCACAGCACCGGTTGCATAAGAGTTCGAAATGCTAGAGTTCCCAAGCTCTCCGGCCAGAGATCCACTATTTGACTCAGCGGTTACTGCGCCCGTGGCATATGAGTTGGAAATACTGGCGGAAGATGCGTAACCGACCAGGCCGCCAATGAATTGACCTCCCGCGGCTGAGATCATTCCGGTGGCAAACGAAGTGCTTATCGAACTTGAGTCGGTGCTTCCGATCAAACCTCCCACGCTATCGGCCTCGTTTCCAGAAACATCGAGGTTGAGAGATGAGGATGAGTTACTAACCGTGTCATTGTGGCTGCCACCAATAAGTCCACCGATCGAAGACATCCCCATCATCATGAAATTTTGCGTTGGGAACGAGAAGTCACCAGACGAACTAACGCCAACGTAACTTGAGCCGTCTGACTGGCCAACGCAGCCGCCCACCCCAAACATGAAATCCATAAATGGATCGATTTGGTTTCCGGCATTGAATTGAACCGCACATAGGTCGTTGATGAATTGGCTGCCCGAAGCGTAACCGGCGAGGGCGCCACTTTGATCCATCATGAACTGAGGCTGGATGGTTCCAGAAACACCTGTGTTCTTAATAACGGAGTTCGTGATGCTCCCGGCAAAAAGACTCAGCTGGCAGTCGCCGGTAACTGTTGCGTCAGATAAGTTGACCGCATCTATTGTCGACTTGCTAATTGAGTTAGCAAAAATACTCAGCGAGCAACCAAACGCTGGACGACTCCCACCCAAGACGCTCAAATTAGCAACCGATGTATCGGCAGCAACTGAAGCACCTGCAATATCACCGAAAAGAGAATTGGACATCGACGTCGATCCAGTCAGATCGATAGTTTTGCTGTCACCGTCGTAGTGTCCCGAGAATGACGCGAGACCACTGAAACTGCCATCGGTAGCAATGTCTGCCGTTTGCGTGAAATACACGCCAGCGCCTGAACAGCTTGATACGACAGAGAAATCAGTTTGGTTGCTGACAAGGAAAGGGCTCGCGCTGGTGCCAGCACCAGTCAAGGCAACCGGTACCGTGATTGCCGTGGTCGCCGTTGCGGTTTTTATTCCACTAAAGTCGTCGCCAGGCATGCCTCCAAACTCGACGAGGTAATTGCCATCACCGGCGATATCGTTCCAGGTGTCACCTGTCCAAAGCTGGCCGTAGTTTTCACTGCCGTTTGAGTTGTTAGGCTCACCGCCATTCCAGTTGATGTACTGGTTATTGACTGCCGCTCCATTCGAGTAAAATTCGGTGCCAGCTTCAGGGCCATCCATCCAGTACCAATTGCCCTCAGAAGCAGCGTCGGAAGCGCCGAAAACAGCCGTGTTTGAGAAGTGGTTATTTATAAAAGTGTTCTCGGCAGCGCTGGTGATTGTCGCAAGATACCCGTGACCGGTGGTGTTGGGAAGAGTCATCGCATCGGCAGTGGCCTTTTCATCATCCCAGGTGCCCCCGTTTGTTCCCTCTGTATAGAAGTGACCGTTATCTGGGTTGTAAACATAGTCAAATGCGCCCTCATATACGGTTC
>CAIJJH010000082.1 GCA_903820955.1 uncultured Micrococcales bacterium | reverse complement strand
GGGGCCGAGTTTGATGCCAGTTGGCTTCTTTTTGGCTTGTTCGATGACCCAGTCAAAGTTGGGGGCAAAGTCTTGGGGGTTGAAGAGTCTGGCTTTGGAGTTTCTTCTCGCGGGGTCGAAGAAGAGTGCTTGGTGTTTGGTGAGGTCGAGTTTGGTGACGTCCTCGTTTGATACTTCGACGTTTTCGAAGATGGCGAGGTTATAGGCGGCGATGGCGGCGGTGACTTCGTCGATTTCGTAGGCGTTGACTTTGAGGTCGAGTGAGGCGAAGGCGAGTGATTCGGCGCCTATGCCGCAGCCGAGGTCGGCTACTTGAGTGATTCCTGCTTGCTTGAAGCGGTTGGCATGGAGGGCGGCAACCTGGAGTCTTGAGGCTTGCTCGAGGGCGTCCTCGGTGAAAAACATTCTTTCTGCGAATTCGCCGAACTTGGTTTCGGCTCGTTTTCTCAGTTTTGCTTGGCTGAGGGCGCTGGCGACTAGGGCTGGGTCATGGCCCTGGGCTCTGAGTTTGGTGATGGTTTTGACGATGTCGAGCTTGGTGTTGTAGTCGATTTGTGACAGGAGCGACTGGCCCTCTTTGGAGAGCAGTTGCAAGAAATCGTTGCGGTTCACGGTTCAAGCCTATTTGTTAGCAACTAGCACTCGCCTTGCAAGAGTGCTAATGGTGATTTAGAATTGAGGAGTCTCAATCGAGGCCCATTACTTATTAGTTAGAAGAGGTCACCCGTGTCTGTAAACATCAAGCCACTAGAAGATCGCATCGTCGTTCGCCTGCTAGAAGCCGAGACCGTCACCGCTTCGGGTCTGGTTATTCCAGACACCGCCAAGGAGCGCCCACAGGAGGCTGAGGTTATTGCCGTAGGCCCAGGTCGCGTAGACGACAACGGAGTTCGTATTCCGGTTGACGTAGCCGTTGGCGACAAGGTGATCTTCTCGAAGTACGGCGGCACCGAGCTTAAGTTCGAAGGTCAAGAGTTCTTGATTCTTTCGGCTCGCGACGTTTTGGCTGTCGTAGTTCGATAAAGCGTTTTAGCGAGAGCGCCTCGGGTCTTTGACTCGGGGCGTTTCTCTTTGTGGTTAGTGTTGGTGGGTGAGCTCAACTAATACGGCTAAGGGTCTGACCTACGGGTTGACCGCGTATTTGATTTGGGGTTCGTTCCCGATCATCATCTCTGCTTTGGGTTTTGCTACCCCGGTCGAGGTAGTTGTTTGGCGAGTGGTCTTCGGCTTCTTGGCCGCGGTGGTTTTGATTACCGTTAATCGCTCCTGGGGTTCGGTTCGTTCGGTTCTGTCTTCTCGGTCGTCCTTGGTTTGGATTCTGGTGGCCGCGGTGTTCATCATGATCAACTGGCAGGCGTATGTGATCGGTATTGCCTCCGGGCACGTGGTCGAGTCTTCGCTGGGGTATTTCATCAACCCGATCGTGACGATTGTCTTGGCGGTGATTTTTCTCGGGGAGCGGTTGCGGGTTTGGCAGTGGGTTGCGGTTGGGGTCGCGTTCGTTGCCGTTTTGATTCTGACTTTTGATTACGGGCGTCCGCCTTGGATCGCATTGATTCTGGCTGGCTCGTTCGGCATTTACGGTTTGGCGAAGAACAAGCTCGGCGGCAAGGTTTCAGCTTTGAACTCGTTTGCCTTTGAGTCAGGGTTTTTGCTACCGGTTGCTCTGGTCGAGTTTGTGTTTTTCTTGCCGCTGGGTTCGCAGTTCGGTGCGTCTGGTTTTTGGGGTTCGTTCGGTTTGGTTGGTTTTGGTGTGCTGACGGCGATTCCGCTGATTTTGTTTGGTTCTGCCGCCAAACATCTGCCTTTGAGTTGGGTGGGGTTCATGCAGTTTCTGACCCCGATCATCCAGTTCAGCCTGGGGCTGTTTTATTTTCACGAGTCGATGCCGTTGGCTCGCTGGTTCGGTTTCGGCTTGGTTTGGTTGGCTCTGGCGTTTTTGTCGGTCGACATGGTTTCTTCGCGCAGGGGTTCGAAATAGCTCGTTAACAAGCCGTTGGCGGTATCGAAACAAGATTGTTACACGTGTTTTTTGCCTTGAATTTTCGCGGAAAACGGTGCTTGCTTGGTTGATTTCGGCGTAATTCGCAGGTTTTTCGGCGTTTGGCAACGAAATGCCACTTAGGTTCAGGTTACGGGGTAGTGAATTCGTTGCCATAAGCCGTAACGGAGGTGCGCGCAATCGCTGGGCTGGCTATGCTTTTGCCTAGTGGTACGGGAGTTCCCTCTCGTGCCCGCTTCCATTCGAAACGGAGAAAACATGAACAAGAACCTCAAGCGAGGACTCGGCCTAGTAGCTGCTGCTGCAGCCGCCGCTTTGGTCCTCTCTGGTTGCGCTGCAGCCAGTTTTGATGCAAAAAACTGCAAGGACGCCAAGCTTTCGCTAGGTAGCCTTCTTCCAACCACCGGTAGCCTAGCGTTCCTTGGAGCTCCAGAAATCGCAGGTGTAGACCTTGCTGTTAAGGAGATCAACGAGAACGGTGGAGTTGGCGGCGCTTGCGTATCTGTCAAGCACACTGACTCGGGCGACACCACCACCAACATTGCTTCTCAGTCGGTAGCAGCTCTAAACGCTGCCGGTATTGATGCATTCGTCGGTGCTGCATCGTCTGGTGTAACCCTTTCGGTCATCGACCAGGTTGTAAAGGACGGAATGGTTCAGGTTTCACCTGCTAACACCGCTCCGGTACTAAGCACCTACAAGGACAACGGTTTCTACTTCCGTACCGCTCCATCAGACGTTCTTCAGGGACGCGTACTAGGTAACCTCATCATCAAGGACGGCCACACCAAGGTTGGCTTCTTGACCATGCAGGACCCATACGGTACCGGTCTTGAGGAGAACGCAGCTAAGTCGATCCTTGCTCAGGGCGGAACCGTCGTTGGCAACCAGGTCTTCCCAGCTGCTACCAAGAACGCAAACGCTCAGGTTGACAAGCTACTCGCTCTAAACCCTGACGCTATCGCTCTGATCTCGTTCGACGAAGCAAAGGTTATCCTTCCTTACCTTGTAAAGACCAAGGGCTGGGACGCAACCGCGCTTTACCTAGTTGACGGAAACACCGCCGACTTCTCGAAGGACTTCACAGACTTCAACATCGCTGGCGCTCAGGGAACCATCCCTGGTGTTATCGCCAACGACGCCTTCAAGACTCGCCTAGCAACCGTAAACAAGAGCCTCACCGTTTTTGCCTACGCTGCTGAGTCATACGACGCCACCATGTTGATCGCTCTTGCTGCAGATGTTGCAGTACAGAACGGTGAAGACGTAACCGGTGCAACCATCAAGAAGTACATGGTCGACGTCTCTAAGGGCGGAACCAAGGTTGACTTCTCGAAGGCTGGCGGCTACAAGAAGGCTCTTGACTTGATCAAGGCTGGCAAGGACATCGACTTTGATGGTGTCTCTGGCCCGATCACGTGGGACGCTAATGGTGACCCAACCGAGGCTTACGTAGCTACGTACATCTTCGGCACCAACAACAACAACACCGCTCAGGACCAGGTATACGGAAAGATTGGCTAATCGCTAATCTCCTGACAAGAGAATCCCCCAGCCGAAAGGCTGGGGGATTCTCTTTTACCCTTTAAGGAAACTTGGCTACTTTTGTTCGGCTAGGTTGCCGAGGTAGAGCTCAACCATCTTAGGGTCGGCTAGTAGCTCGCGGCCGGTTCCGGTGTAGGCGTCCTTGCCCTGGTCGAGTACATAGGCGCGGTCGCAGATTTGCAGGCAGCGGCGAGCGTTCTGCTCAACCATGATTACGGTCACACCAGCCTCGTTGACGCTGCGAACGTGTAGGAAGGCTTCGTCTTGTCGAACAGGCGAGAGACCGGCGCTGGGCTCGTCTAGGAGCAGAACCTTGGGGTCGACCATGAGTGCGCGAGCCATCGCCACCATCTGGCGCTCACCGCCCGAAAGCGAGCCGGCGCGCTGGGCACGGCGCTTGAGTAGTTCGGGGAACACGTCGGTGACGAACTCAAAACGCTCTTTGAAGCGCTTCGGGGTCTGAAACACACCCATTTCGAGGTTTTCTTCGATCGTGAGGCTCGGGAACACGTTGTTGCTCTGTGGCACGAACGCGACTCCCTTGGCGACAAGTTTGTTGGCCTTGAGCCCGGTGATGTCTTCACCGTTTAGCGTGATCGTGCCCTCGCGAACGTTTACCAAACCGAAGATGGCCTTGAGCAAGGTGGATTTTCCGGCGCCGTTAGGGCCGATGATTCCGATTAGTTCGCCCTGCTTGACCGTGATGTTGCAGTCGTTCAGGATGTTGACACCCGGTAGGTAGCCGGCGTAGAGACCCTTGGTTTCGACAACGGTGTTGTTGCTAGCCATTAGTTGCCTTTCGCTTGCTTGTCGGTGCCGAGGTCGGTGTCGTGGTGCGCGCCGAGGTAGGCGTCGATCACGGCAGGGTTCTTCATGACCTCGTTCGGCGGGCCTTCGGCAACGATCTTGCCTTCGGCCATCACGATGACCCAGTCGGAGATATTGCGAACCATGTGCATGTCGTGCTCGACGAAGAGAACCGTCATGCCCTCGTTCTTGAGCCCTCTGATGTGCTCAAGGAGGCTCTGGGTGAGTGCAGGGTTGACGCCGGCCATTGGCTCGTCGAGCATCACCAGACGAGGCTGAGTCATCAGCGCGCGGGCCATCTCTAGAAGCTTGCGCTGGCCACCCGAGAGGCTGGCTGCGAAGTCATCGCTCTTGGTGTCTAGCTTGAATCGGGTTAGCAGCTCTGCGGCTCTGGCCGTGATCTCTTCTTCGTTGCGCTTCCAAAGCGGTTTGATCAGTGCGCGAAGCAGGCTTTCGCCCGGCTGCCTCTGTGCACCGAGGCGCATGTTTTCCATGACGGTGATCATGTTGAGCGACTTGGTTAGCTGGAAGGTGCGAACCATGCCCATTCTGGCGACCTTAAAAGCTGGGACGCCGGCGAGCTTCACGCCGTCGAAGGTCCAGTCACCCGAGTTCGGCTGATCGAAACCGGTTAGCAGGTTGAAGAACGTGGTCTTGCCGGCGCCGTTAGGGCCAATCAGAGCGGTGATTAGGCCGCGTGGAATCTCGACGTGCTCGACGTCAACCGCGACGTTTCCGCCGAACTGACGACGAACGTTGTCGGCGATGAGTATCGGGTCAACCTTTGCGCAACCGGGAACCGCTGCGCCTATTGCGATTTGACTAGGCATTGAAGTACAGCTCCTTCTTGTTGCCGAAGATTCCTTGAGGACGGAAGATGACCAGAAGCATCAGAGCCACACCAACCAGAATGAAGCGAATCGCACCAACCTGGTTCTGGGTCAGGAACGTGATGGTTCCGTTGTCGACTCCGGTCGACAGAAGATCGCCGGTGAGCGAGAGCAGTGACCAGAAGATCATCGCGCCGACGATCGAACCGATTACTGTCGAGGCGCCACCGAGAAGCAGGATCGTCCAGATGTAGAAGGTGAGCGTCGTGCCGTAGTTTCCAGGCTGAACCGAGGTTGGCAGCACGAACAGGATTCCGGCAAAGGTTCCCATGAGACCACCGACGACCAGCGACTGCATCTTGTATGAATAGACGTTCTTTCCGAGCGAGCGCACTGCGTCTTCGTCTTCGCGAATACCCTTGATGACACGACCCCAGGGGCTGCGAATCAAGATCGCGAGCAAGATTGCGAAGAAGACTACGACTACCCACGAGACTGCGATTGCAAACAGATCGTCCTGGTTGAAATCCCAGACCCAGAATTTGTAATGTCCGACCGGAATCGGGTTCATCGCGTAGAAGCCATCCGAGTACTGGTTTAGGCCCTGAGGGCCACCGGTGACCGGCTGTGCCGAGGTGGTCGAGACGATGAATCGGAACACTTCGGCCGCCGCGATAGTCACGATGGCCAGATAGTCGCTTCTGAGCCGAAGCGTTGGTATTCCGAGCAGGAACGCCATCGCAATTGAGGCGATAACCGCTACACCAACCGCTGGCCAGAAGCCTAGGCCGAAGAACTTGACCGAGATCGAGAACCCGTAGGCGCCGACAGCCATGAATACGGCCTGACCGAAGTTGAGTAGACCCGTGAAACCGAAGTGCAGCGCGATACCGATTGCCGCAAGAGCGTAGGCGGCTGTGATTGGCTGAAAGAGCCAGCTGATGGCGTTACCTAAAATGAGATCCATTGGTTACCTATCCGATTCTCTGCTTTTTGCCCAAAACGCCCTCTGGTTTCACCAGTAGGACCAGGATCATGACGACCAGAGCCGCCGCGACCTTCAGGTCTGGCGGAATCACCAGGGTCGAGAGTTCTACCAACATTCCGATAATCATCGCGCCAACCGCGGCTCCCGCCGAGGTTCCGAGGCCACCGAGGGTTACCGCTGCGAAGATCAAGAGTAGGTTCCAGAAGCCGGTGTCCCAGGCTGCTTGTTCGTAAAGGCCGATGAACACACCCGCGATACCGGTTAGCACGGCAGCGATGATCCAAACGATTCTGATGATGCTTTCGACATCGATACCGGTCGATGCCGCGAGCGATGGGTTGTCGCTCACTGCGCGGGTCGCCTTACCGATTCGAGTCTTGGTCAAGAACAGGCTGTAGGCAACCAGAACCACCACGGAGAGTGCGGAGCAGATCACGTTCACGGCAGGCATGCTGATTCCGAGAATGCTCCAGGTTGCGCCCTGGGTGAGCACCTTGGTGTCGCCACCAAAAATCATCTGCAGTGTGTAACGAACCACCATCGAGAGACCAATCGAGACGATCATCATCTGGGTGAGGCCGATTCGTTTCTTTCTCAACGGACGCCAAATCAACGCGTCCTGTGCATAACCGAACGCAGTCACGATCAAGATGGCGAGAAGGGCCGCGGGGATCAGGTCTAAGCCCAAGACCCGGTTGAAGACCCAGGTCGAAAGTGCACCGATCGAGACCATTTCACCGTGGGCGAAGTTGCTAAGGCCCGTGGTGCCGTAAATCAGCGAGAGGCCGATGGCCGCCATGGCGAGCATCAGACCGAAGTTGATGCCGTTGAAAAGAGCTACCACGATTGGGTTTTCGGCAGCCTTTGGTTGGTTTGGCGAGTTAGAGCCGCAGTCGATCGGCACCAGCTTGAAGGCGGCGCTCGCCGCGTTGACCATGTTGAACACGACCGTGCGAGTCGAGGTGCCGATCAGAACGCGACCCTTTGGCAGGGTGGTCTTGTCGAGCGTTACGGTGAACTTGTCTTTTAGGTAACGGGTTGTGGTCGGGGTTTGGACTTCCCAGACGCCCTTTTTGTCGGTGACCAGGTTGACGTTGACGCCTGGGCCTGAAACCGAGATCTTGATGCCGGGGATGCCGACACCACAGTCTGCAATCTTGCCGCCGAGGATAAACGTGGTTGCGACGTCGCCGGTTGGGCTAGGGGTGGGAGTCGCTGCAAAGGCGGTCGAACCACCGATTAGGAATGCGAACAGAAGGACAACTATTCCTAGCCATTTGCGGCTTGCGCTACCCGATATGGACTGGTTCAAACCAACCTCCATTTGTCGATGACGCCGATTCGCGCCATTGCTGTTTCAAGATTGAACCCTACTAGAGATGTAGACCTCTTAAAGGGGGTTTTACCGAATAGAAACAAAGGTGTTATCACGGGTAGAATTACCGAAACAAACCTCTTAACGGCAGGTCTTACTAATGACTCAGAATGACCCTTTCGGTTTCCTAGGGCTCACCTACGACGACGTCTTGCTCCTGCCCGGTGAATCCGACATCGTTCCGAGCCAGGTAACCACCAGAAGTCGCATTTCTAAGCGCGTAGAGGTCAACATTCCGCTACTTTCTTCGGCCATGGACACCGTTACCGAAGCGCGTCTGGCAATCGCCATGGCTCGACAGGGCGGCATCGGCGTTTTGCACCGAAACCTTTCGCTCGATGCCCAGGCCGAGCAGGTCGACCTAGTCAAGCGCTCCGAAGCCGGCATGATCACCCACCCGGTGACCACCACCCCGCTTGCCACCATTCAAGAGGTCGACGACCTCTGCGGCCAATACCGAGTATCGGGCCTACCCGTAATCGACGAGGACGGCCGCCTGGTCGGCATCGTGACCAACCGAGACATGCGCTTCGT
>CAIJJH010000081.1 GCA_903820955.1 uncultured Micrococcales bacterium | reverse complement strand
GCTCTCAGAGTTGAGAAGCTGATGCAAGACACCAAGTGGGACTGGGCTAGAACCACAACCAACTTGAGAGTCATTTCGTTTGCGGCCATCGCATTTGCCGTCACGACACCAATAGCCTTTTGGTTCGAAAACATCGCAGGTATCGCCGTCGCCCTCATTTTGCTGGTTCTCTTCAGCATTCTCAGAGTCGCGCTTCGAGACGTCGCCGATTTACCTGACCGCTACCTGGACGAGAGACAGAGGACGGTTCGAAACGCTATCTATCTAAAGGCCTACCAATACCTGGCCGGTTTCTTTGGACTCATCACTATCGCGATCTTCGTAACTGGGCTTGTGGCTGATGTGTCTGACCAAAATCTCACCGTTGAGCTAAGTTTCGACCAGATTTCGGCCCTGGCCTGGCTGTTCGTAGGGCCAATCATGATCGCCCCTAACGTGGCCCTCGCACTATCGAAAGGAACAAAGTAATGGGATTCAAATACCGCATCGGAAACTTCATAATCATCAACCTCGACAAGGACGCCGCCGCTGATCCGACCTATCGGGTCGAGGAGCACATTGAGCGGTTGGAGAGCCAGCTTGACTCGAAAATCAAGAATTGGTTCAAGAACGATCGAGTCTTTGACTGGCTGCGCAATACCTACGCTCGCGTGGTCTTGATCCTGTTGACTTGGGTTACCTTGTTTGGCTTTGGCTACCTTGCCTTCAACTCTGAATCTCTCACGGTTTGGTACGTCCTGTCTCTGGTTCTTCTGGGCGCGCTTCACCAGCTGTCGGTTCGCTTTGTTTTCAACTCGTTCGACGATTCATGGTTCTCGGTCCGTGCTCTCAGCATTGAGTCAGATGAATTGGTCGATGAGTACCAGCGTGCGCGTCGAGACCGAGCCTTTCGAATGGCTTACCGAAACCTGGGGTCAACGGTCTTTGCGCTATTCACCGCATACCTGGTCTATCTCGTCTGGCAGGCGTCCGACGTGGCCGAGGCGTTTGATATCCCGGCCGTTCTGACCGTGGACTTTCAGCTATCGATGTCGCAAGTGGTCGTCGTGGCTGCCGGCGTGATTGGGTTTTACTCGCTGCAGAAATACATCGCCTGGGGCTTCAAGGGTGAGCCGCTAAAGTCGAGAAACAAACAAGCCGAATAACTGAATAGGATAAACGCATGACTCTAAAGCCTGGACTAGATGTCGAGAACTTCGACCTAAACACCCGCCCACAAGACGACCTATTCCGTTACACCAACGGGCATTGGCTCGACACCTACGAGATCCCAGCAGATCAGGCCGTTCACGGCTCGTTCTACTTGCTTCGGGATGCGTCCGAGGAGGCCGTAAAGCAGATCCTCGAGGACGCCCAGGCGAACCCTTCGGCCGGTGTTAGCCAGCAGATCGGCGACATGTACGCGTCTTTCCTAAACGAGGCTCGTGCCAACGAGCTAGGTGCCGCGCCAATTGCCGCCGACCTCGCACTAATTCAAGAGGCAGACCTCGAAGGTCTGACCCATCTGCTTGGCAAGTTCTCGCGAGAAGGCATCGCCGGCTTCTTCGGCATGTATGTAAACAACGACCCAGGCAACCCTGAGCGTTACCTTTTGAACATGTACCAGGGCGGCCTTGGCTTGCCTGACGAGTCTTACTACCGCGAAGAGAAGTACGCAGACTTCCGCGACGCTTACGTGCCATACATCGCCTCGATGTTTGAGCACGCCGGCTACTCGTCGGCAGACGTGCTCGCCGCCGCTCACAAGATCATGGCGTTCGAAACCGAACTGGCTACCCACCACTGGGACGTCGTTGCCACCCGCGATGCCGAGAAGACCTACAACCTGTATGACTTCGACAAGCTTCAGGCCATGACCCCGACGATTTCGTGGCGCAAGTTCCTCGAGGGCAGCCAGGTTTCGACCGACCTGCTCTTCGAGTCGGTTGTCATGACTCCTTCGTTCTTCGAGGGTCTTGAGTCGCTCTACAACGACGCTCGACTAGAAGAGGTTCGCCTCTGGCTTTCATGGCAGGTAATCAACTCGATGGCTCCTTACCTGAGCGATGAGTTCGTAAATACCCGTTTCGCTTTCTACGGCACCAAGCTCACCGGCCAGCCAGAGATGCGTGCTCGCTGGAAGCGCGGCGTTCAGCTGGTCGAGGGCTCGCTCGGCGAGGCCGTCGGTGAGATCTACGTCGAGAAGCACTTTCCGCCAGCCGCCAAGGCTCAGATGGACGACCTCGTTCACTGGTTGATCGAGGCATACCGAGAGAGCATCAACAACCTCACCTGGATGACCGAAGAAACCAAGAAGAAGGCCTTGGTCAAGCTCGAGAAGTTTGTTCCGAAGATTGGTTACCCGAAGAACTGGAAGAACTATTCGTCGCTCTCGATCGACCGCGATGACCTAGTTGGCAACGTCCGCCGTTCGAGCGCCTGGGGCACCGACAAGGAGGCCGCCAAGATTGGTGCGCCGCTAGACCGTGACGAGTGGTTCATGACTCCGCAGACCGTGAACGCCTACTACAACCCGGGCTTCAACGAGATCGTGTTCCCTGCCGCAATTTTGCAGCCACCATTCTTCAGCCCGCTAGCCGATGCAGCAGTGAACTTTGGTGGCATCGGTGGCGTTATTGGGCACGAGATCGGCCACGGCTTCGACGACCAGGGTTCAAAGTACGACGGCGACGGCGCACTTATTTCTTGGTGGACAGACGCCGACCGCGAAGCATTCGAAAACCTGACCAAGGCACTAATCGCCCAGTACGACGAGCTAACCCCTGCGGGCCTAAGCGACGAGTTCAAAGTCAACGGCGCGCTCACAATCGGTGAGAACATCGGCGACCTCGGGGGCATCATGATCGCCTACAAGGCCTACCTGTTGAGCCTTGGCGGCGAGGAGCCACCGGTTATCGATGGCCGCTCCGGCGCCGAGCGCTTCTTGCTCAGCTGGGGTCAGATTTGGCGAGATAAGAGCCGCGAAGAAATCGCGATTCAGCGCCTGGCCACCGATCCGCACTCGCCGAGCGAGTTCCGTTGCAACCAGGTTGCCCGCAACTTCGACGTTTACCACGAGACCTTCGAAACCCAACCGGGCGACAAGATGTGGCTCGAACCTGTCAAGCGCGTCTCGATCTGGTAGCCAATGAAGCTTTGGCTTCGTTTAATCTGGGCACATGCGTCCTGGCGGTTTAAGCCACCGGTAAAAAACTGGGACGTCTCTGTGCGCGTATTCAGAATTTGGCCGACCGACATAGACATCTTCAGACACATGAACAACGGTGTCTTTCTGACCCTGATGGACGTTGCCCGGTTCGACATGTTTAAGCGCTCGAATGGTTGGCAGCTGATGAAGAAGGCGAACATTCACCCGGTGGTGGTTGCCGAGAACATCACCTTCAGAAAGTCCTTGACCCTGGGTCAAAAGTTCAGCATCGAAACCAAGGTCATCGGTTGGAGCGACATCGCGTTTTTCATCGAACAGCGTTTCGTGGT
>CAIJJH010000080.1 GCA_903820955.1 uncultured Micrococcales bacterium | reverse complement strand
TTACCAACGGCTGCGCGAATAGCGCTCACGGTCTCGACCAGAAGACGGGCACGATTTTCGAGCGAGCCGCCGTATTCGTCTTCGCGGTGGTTTGAAAGCGGCGATAGGAACTGGTGCATTAGATAGCCGTGAGCCGCGTGAATCTCGAGAGCCTCGAAGCCGGCCGCGATTGCGTTTTGCGCACCGGTCACAAACGCGTCCACGATTCCGCGCAACTCCGATGTTTCGAGGGCGCGTGGCGCAAAGTAACCGGTGAACGCCTCATCGGTCGAAGAAACCGTCTGCCAACCGCCATCGGCAAGCGTGATCGAGCCCGAGCCGTCACGGTGGGTCGATGCCTTACGCCCGGCGTGTGCGAGCTGTATGGCTGGAACCGCGCCTTGAGCCTTCACGAACGCCGTGATGGGCTTCCAAGCCGCTACCTGCTCCGCACTCCAAATGCCAGTGCACCAAGGCGTTATGCGGCCGTCAGCGCGGACCGCTGTAGCCTCGACGATTACGACTCCCGCGCCACCGAGGGCCAACGAACCGAGGTGTGCCATGTGAAAATCGCCGACAACGCCGTCCTTGTTCTCGCAGGAATACATGCACATCGGGGCGATCCAAGCGCGATTTTTGGCTGTGATCCCACGAATGGTTAGCGGGCTGAAGAGTTTGGTCATCTGATTTTCTTCCATGATTCGTTGGCTAGGGCAGCTCGAGCTCTTCTCGGGTTCGGGTTCTGGCTCACGCCTCAAGCCTAGACTTACAAAATGAGCAGCCTTCAAAGTTTGTGGAAACCGTTTGTCCTCGGCTTAGCGGTTGTAGCCACCTATGCGATTCTCATTTATTCGGGCTTAAACGGCGCGGGTATGCCGATGGGCGATCTAACACTCGCTTATCAGAACTGGGCGAATTCCAACCAGGCGCTCGGTCTTAACGTCGACTGGGTTTACCCGTATGTTTCGCTTTTGCCGATATGGCTCGCGAACACGGTTTCCCCTGGAGCGCTGCTTTGGCCTTGGCTAATCGGCAGCGGCCTTTTCACTCTAGGCATCGCGGTGACCATCGCATATCGGGCCAAATCAAGAACCGCCTATCTAGCCATGTATTTCTGGCTGGCCTCGCTAATCATGCTCGGCCCGGTTTCTATCTCTCGCCTCGACACCGTGAGCGTCGAGCTCGCGATTGTCGCCGTCTATTTGCTCTCGCGGGGGAGCGAAGTTACCGCGGCAATCTGGTTGAGCGTGGCCACCTGGGTAAAGGTTTGGCCGGTTGCCGCGCTTTCGGCACTTTTTGTAATCGCCAAGAGGCGCAAAAACATAATCGTCGTGATTGTTTGCACCAACCTGGCGGTTTTGCTAATCGGGTTTGTCCTGGGTGCCGATGCCAGCATCTTTTCGTTCTTAGCTGGCCAAACCAGTCGCGGAATCCAGATCGAGGCACCGATTGCCGAGTTCTGGCTTTGGCCACCGATCCAGGGCGATCACCACTTCGGCATTCACTACAACGCAACGATGATGACCTTCGAGGTCTTCGGCCCGAACACCGAAATTGTCGCCAACCTGATGTCGCTGGTTCAGGTCGGAGCCATCGCTATCACCTTTGGTCTCGGCTACTTAGCAATTCGCAAAGGCGCTGTGGCTACCGATGTTTTCTTCTGGGTGCTGTTCACCGGAATCCTCGACCTGATTGTTTTCAACAAGGTCGGTTCACCCCAGTACCTAACCTGGTTGGCAGTACCAATCGTCTACGGGGTCTTCGTCGGCGCTAAGCCAATCAATTGGGTCGCGGTCGGCGTCCTAGTTTTGAGCGCTCTCACCTGGCTGATATATCCGGTGCTTTACAACGGAATCTTGCTCGGCGGTTACGGCGAAACCATGGCGCTTACGGTTAGAAACCTTTTGCTGGTAGCAGGCTTGGTTTACGCCAACCTAAGACTTCAGAAGCTTGGCAAGTAGCGGTCCAACGATCTGGGTTTCGATCAAGAAACCGTCGTGACCGTACTCGCTGTCGATTACGTGGAGCTTGCCGCCGACTAATTCGCCGCCCAAGTTTTCGGCAATGACCTTTTGACCGCTCAGAGGGAACAAGCGGTCGCTCGTGATTCCGACAACGAGAGCCTTTTGCTTGATCTTGCCGAGCGCCTTTGCAACTCCACCGCGATCTCGACCGATGTCGTGCGAGCTCATGGCCTCGACGAGAGTGATGTATGAGTTTGCGTCGAATCGGCGCGTGAACTTATTGCCGTGAAAATCGAGGTAAGACTCGACCGCGTATTTGCCGCCGCCGCCAACCGGGCTGACGCCAGACTGCCAAGTGCGCTCAAAACGGTCGTTCAACTCGCTCGGGCTTCGGTAGTTCAAAAGAGCCATTCGGCGGGCTAGAGCTAAACCGCGGTGCGGTCCAAGCCCGGCCTTGGCATCGTAGTAGTGGCCCTTGTCGAAGGCAGGGTCAATCTTGATGGCCTCGATCTGCACAGAGTTCAGTGCAATTTGGTCGGCAGTGCTAACCGGAGGTGCGGCAATGACGGCGATGCGGCTGGTGCTCGTGGGGTAGAGGTAAGCCCACTCCAGAGTGTGCATTCCACCCATTGAGCCACCGATTACGGCGTGCAATTCGGTGATTCCGATTACTTCGGTGAATGCCTTCGCCGCAACAACCTGGTCACGAATGGTGAGGAAAGGAAACTTCGAACCGTATTCGCGCCCGTGCTTGTCTAGCGAACTAGGGCCGGTCGAACCCTGGCAACCGCCGAGCATGTTCGGTGCAATCACGTAGAACTTGTCGGTATCGATCGAGAGGCCCGAGCCAATTACACCCGTCCACCAGCCCTCGGTCGGGTGAGCCTTGCTGGCTGCACCGATCGCGTGCGAGTCGCCGGTTAGGGCGTGAAAGACGAGGACGGCCGGGTTGGCAGGGTCGCCCCAGCTTTCGTAGGCGATTTTTGCGCCGGAGAGTTCTTTGCCGCTCTCTAAAACAATTGTTGGTAGCGGGGCGAACTGTCTTCCGCCAACCGAGTCGCCGTCGCGCCAGGCACCGGTCGCTGGTGGGCGACCGACGAGCTGTCGGCTGAGTTCATCGGTGATGAACGCTGACGGGACTGTGTCCTCGGGGGTTTGAAATTCCAACTGCTACCTTGGGCCGAATGTTTTACTGCTGCTCAGCTTTGAACGGCGAGTGTGGTTGGTTCAATGTTACTGAGCCGAGTGCCAGTCTTCTAGTGCCTCAAAGGCCAAGCCAGCGAGCAAGGCCGCGCCATCGGGCAGCACGCCCTCGTCGAAGGTGGCGTAGTTCGAGTGGTTTGGGGCGGCGGTCATCCAGTCTTGCTTGTCTGGGCTCGCACCCAGAAAGATGAAGGCTCCAGGGATTTCGCGCACGATTGAGCCGAAATCTTCGGCGCCAGCAATCGGGTGCGG
>CAIJJH010000079.1 GCA_903820955.1 uncultured Micrococcales bacterium | reverse complement strand
CGAGCATCGGTGCGAGAACCTTGGCTACCGTGAGCCACTGGCGACCGCGCAGCGTTGAGAGCGCTGCGACGGCTGCGGCTGCGAGGAATATCAGATTTAGCCCTGCGTAGGTCATGGCCGTCTCGCCAGACTCGTGGTCAGAATCAGGGTGGTGTAGCAAAGCACACCCAAGAAGAAGATTTCTTCGATCGGGAACTGGTGAAACAGGTTGATTCCGAGCATGTGGCTCGAATCGCCCCTGAAGAAGATGCCGGCGGCAATTCCCGCGAGATCCCAGATCACAAAAAACAGGAACGGAATCGCGATGGTGATTGCAGCTCTTTTGGCTTTGCCGAAAAATGCCAGCTTGAACTTGAAATCAATCAAGCCCAGCCCGACCAGCGAGCCGATTAGCGCGACCAGGTAGGCGAAGGTCACTTCAGACCCACCCAATCCTCGTCTGCCAACTTCTTGACTTCGTTTTGAATTGGGCCCGCGGAGGTGTCACCGATGAGTCGCTTGTAAACCAACTCGGCACCGATGAGGCACATGGGTAAGCCGATTCCTGGCACGCTGTGGTGCCCGGCATAGTAGAGACCCTTGACCTTCTTCGAGTAGTTGGAAGGTCTGAAGAATGCACTCTGCTTGAGGGTGTGAGCCATCCCGAGAGCGGTGCCCTGCCAGGCGTTCAGTTCGTCGACAAAGTCTCGCGGGCCCATGCTGCCGCGAACCACGATGCGCTCGCGGAAGTTGGGAATCTTGGCCCAGTCGGCGATCTGGTCGATGATTCGATCGGCTGCCTTCTCGAAGGCTTCGTCGCCTCTGCCACCAAGCGTCGGGTCGGCTGCAATTGGTACGAGCACGAAGAGGTTCTCGTAACCGGCCGGGGCAACGCTCGGGTCGTTCTTGCTCGGCGCGCAAATGTATAGCGATGCCGGGTTTGGCACGTTTCGCTTGCCGTCGGCCTTATGGAAGACCTCGTCAAAGTTTTTGTTCCAGTCGTCCGAGTAAAGAAGTGTGTGGTGATCGAGCTCGGGAATCTCACCCTTTACGCCCAGGAACAGGAGCATGGCCGATGGCCCCGGCTCGCGTTTGTCCCACCACTTCTGCGGCAGGGTCTGCTCGCCAGGGT
This sequence comes from uncultured Micrococcales bacterium, assembly GCA_903820955.1. Classification (GTDB taxonomy): domain Bacteria; phylum Actinomycetota; class Actinomycetes; order Actinomycetales; family Microbacteriaceae; genus Rhodoluna. The sequence goes on along the minus strand of CAIJJH010000079.1, from coordinate 2,222 downwards.
TGAGAAGTTGTGTTTCAACGTGGTGCAGGTCAGCGTTACCAACCACGATGTCCGCCTCGAAGAAGATGTCGCCGACGTTGACGCCCTTGACGGCGCCGTTCTCGGTGACGATCTTGGTGACTCGTGAGTTGGTGTGCACGGTTGCACCGGCAGCCTTGGCTACACGCTCTACCGCTTGGATGATGGTCGAGAACCCGCCCATCGGGTAGAAGACACCGACGTTCATGTCGACGTGGGTCATCAGGTGGTACATGCTCGGGGTGCGGTATGGGCTGGCCCCTAAGAACACCGCAGGAAAGTTCAGTATCTTGCGAAGTCTCTCGTCTTTCACGTGCTTGCCCGCGAAGGTATCGAGTGGGGTCAGTAGGTGCTTGATAAAGCGTCCGGCTCGCTTCATTACTTCAGGGTGGGTGAATGACTTGGTGTTCTCGAAGTTGGTGTACAAGAAGTGTTGAATGCTCAGGTTGTATGCGTCCTCGGCCGAGTCGACGTAGTCCTGCAAGCGCTCGCCGGCGCCCTTCTCGATCGACTCGAACAGTGCCTTGTTCGATGCGAGGTCGGCCTTGATGACCAGGTGCTCGGCTATTCCTTCGTTGATTGTTGAATACATCGGGTCGAGGCGGTGGAGGTCGAGTTCCTTGGCCGCGGTGGTTCCCATCAGCTTGAAGAACTGGTCGAAGGCGTCTGGCATCAGGTACCAAGAGGGCCCCATGTCGAACTTGAAGCCGTCTTTCTCCCAGGTGTATGCGCGGCCGCCGGTGCGCTCGCGGGCCTCTAGAACGGTCACGTTCATGCCGGCTTTGGCGAGGATTCCCGCGGTGGCGAGGCCAGCGATACCGCCGCCGATAACTACAGCTTTTTTGGTCATTTCGGGAGCCCGCCCAACAGTACTTTGATGATGATTAGTAATTTGCCAAAGGTTGGCACGCTGATTCTCGTCAGTTTGAGGTAGCGGGCCGGTGTCTTCGCGATCGAGTCGTTTAGTGCCTCAAACAGCAGGTGAGCGGCGGCAACGGCCTTGCGTGAACCCTTAGGCAGCATGCGAAGCGAAATCGAGGACATCGCCAAATCGTTGCGGATGTCGGCGACGAGTTCGTCTCGCTTGGCGTCGGTCAGTTCGGCGACCTTGAGGCCCGGAAAGTATGAACGTCCGAGCGCGTCGGAGTCGGCGGCTAGGTCGCGCAGAAAGTTGACCTTCTGAAAGGCAGCGCCAAGAGCGCGGCCGCCGGCCACGAGCTTCTCACGTTCGGCGTTCGAGTATTCGTGCCCGAGCGTGAAAGCCTGCAGGCACATCAGCCCGACTACCTCGGCCGAACCGTAAACGTATTTTTCGAAGGATGACTTGCTGTGAACTGTCTTCCAGAGATCCATCCGCATCGATTCGAAGAACGGCGTAATCAATCTGCGGTCGAAACCGACAGTGTTTGCGGTGTGAGCGAATGCGTGAACGACTAGGTTTGCCGAGAACTGGTCTCGGATCGCCCGGTAAACCTCTTTTTCTAGGTCGTCCAGGGCGTGAGCCGGGTCAACTTTGCCGCCGGCGAGCTTTGCCTCGGCCGCCGAACCATCGACTATCTCGTCGGCTACCCGCACGAGAGCGTAGATGTTTTCGACGTGTTGGCGAACCTTTGGCTCAAGAAGTCTCGCGGCAAGCCCGAAGGAGGTCGAATACTCGCGAATGATCACACTTGAAGACTTTTCGGCGGCGCGGGTGTAGAGAGCCAAGCCCGTCGGGCGCTTAGTGGTGTCTTGGGAATTCACGATTTAAGGCTACAGCCAGTCGCGCTTCTTGAAAGAGAGATACAGAACCCCTGAGATTAGGATGATTGCCGCGCTCGAGAACCAGAAACCCCACTCTTGAGCGAAACCTGGGTATGGCACGTTTTGGCCATAGAAGCCGGTGATCGCGGTCGGTACGGCGATGATCGCGGCCCAGCTGGTCACTTTCTTCATCACGAGGTTCATGCGGTTGCCCTGAAGAGTGAGGTTGGTTTCGAGCAGGGTCGTGACCAGGTCTCGCAGGCTGTCTGTCCAGTCGGCAACCCTCATGGTGTGGTCGTAGAGGTCCTGGTAGTAGGGCATCATATCGTTGTGCAGGATGTCGCCGTTGTGTTTCAGCAGCGGGTTGATCACTTCGCGCATCGGCACGGCAGCTCTGCGCAAAATGACGAGGGCTTTGCGCAACGAGTAGGAGCGCTTTTGAATCGAAGCGTCTTGAACCT
>CAIJJH010000078.1 GCA_903820955.1 uncultured Micrococcales bacterium | reverse complement strand
CGCCGCCCAAGCCATCGCAACCCAGAGAATTCGTACCGAAGACGATATTTAGGGTTTGACCTGAAGGCTATAAGCCGACTAAACTTGACCTCTGTTGCTGGTTAAAGCCAGCCCACAATCAGAATCCCAAAGAAGGCAACTTAACGTGCGTACTTACTCACCAAAAGCTCACGAGCTGAAGAACGAGTGGCTCATCATTGACGCCACCGACATTGTTCTCGGCCGTCTAGCATCACACGCAGCAAAGCTCTTGCGCGGCAAGCACAAGCCAACCTTTGCTAGCCACATGGACAACGGTGACTTCGTCATCATCATCAACGCCGACAAGATCGCCCTAACCGGCTCGAAGCTTGCACAGAAGAAGGCTTACCGTCACTCTGGCTACCCAGGCGGCCTTACCGCAACCACCTACGCTGAGCTTCTAGAGAAGAGCCCAGAGAAGGCAGTTGAGAAGGCAATCTCGGGCATGGTTCCAAAGACCACCCTTGGCCGTCAGCAGCTAGGCAAGCTAAAGGTTTACCGCGGCCCTGAGCACCCGCACGCTGCGCAGAAGCCAGCAACTTACGTACTCGACCAGGTAGCCCAGTAAGGACACCCAGATGGCTAAGAACGAAGCAGTAGAAGCAGTAGCAGAAGAGACCGCAGTTGTCCCTGAAAGCTACACCACCGAGACTCCAGCAGCAGAGGTCAAGACCGTAAAGTCTCGTGGCCCGCTAACCACCCCTGGCGCCGGCCTTGGCCGCCGCAAGGAAGCAATCGCCCGTGTTCGCATCAAGCCAGGAACCGGTGTCATCACCGTCAACGGCCGCGAACTAGCCGAGTACTTCCCAAACAAGTTGCACCAGCAGCTAATCACCGACCCGTTCACCATTCTTGAGCTTTCAAACCAGTACGACGTTATCGCCCGCATCACCGGCGGCGGCATCGCTGGCCAGGCCGGCGCACTTCGCCTCGGCATTGCTCGCTCGTTGAACGAGATCGACCGCGACAACAACCGCCCTGCCCTAAAGAAGGCTGGCTTCCTAAAGCGCGACCCTCGTGTCATCGAGCGCAAGAAGGCCGGTCTTAAGAAGGCTCGCAAGGCTTCACAGTTCTCGAAGCGCTAAACCTTTAGGCGTAGCCTTTCATCATGGCTCGACTCTTTGGCACCGATGGTATCCGTGGTGTCGCCAATCGCGACATTCCAGTTGACCTCGCCCTCAAAGTAGCTCAGGCAGCAGCCCTCGTTCTCGGCCAAGAGTCAAGAGACAACGGGCTAAAGCCCAAAGCGGTTATCGCGAGAGACCCAAGACTCTCAGGTGAATTTCTCGTAGCCGCAGTCTCAGCAGGCCTGGCAGCCAGCGGAGTTGACGTCTTCGACGCCGGCGTTATTCCAACCCCAGCCGCCGCCTACCTAACCGCCGACCTCGACGCCGACTTTGGCGTAATGATCTCGGCCAGCCACAACCCTGCCTCAGACAACGGCATCAAAATCTTTGCCCGAGGCGGACACAAACTCCCCGACCACATCGAAGACGCCATCGAAAAGGCGATTGATCAAGAAAAGCTGGCCCCAATCGGCGGAGCCGTCGGCCACGTTCAAAGATTCGCCGACGCCGAAGACCGCTACGTCGTTCACCTAATGCGCTCGGTGCCTAACCGCCTCGACGGCCTCAAGGTCGTGCTCGACTGCGCCAACGGAGCAGCCTCAGCCGTCAGCCCCGAAATCTTCGCCGCCCTGGGTGCCGAAGTCATCGTCATCGGAGCCGAACCAGACGGCCTCAACATCAACGAAGGCTGTGGCTCAACCCACCTAACCGCCCTTCAAACCGCAGTCATCGAACACAAAGCCGACGCCGGCATTGCCCACGACGGCGACGCCGACCGCTGCCTAGCAGTTGACCACACCGGTGCGATCGTCGACGGCGACCAGATCATGGCAATCCTGGCCCTCAGCCTCAAAGCCAACGGCGAGCTCGCAAGAAACACCCTGGTCGCAACCGTCATGTCTAACCTTGGGCTCAAGATAGCCATGAAAGAGCACAACATCGACATGATCGAAACCAAGGTTGGCGATCGCTACGTTCTCGAGGAACTTCGCGAAGGCGGCTACACCCTCGGCGGCGAACAGTCCGGCCACGTAATCCTGAGCAAGCACGCCACCACCGGCGACGGCGTTCTCACAGGCCTCCGACTCATGGCCGAAGTAGCCAAAACCAAGACCACCCTCAGAGACCTCGCCTCAGTCATGAAGGTCTACCCACAAGTTCTAATCAACGTGCGCGGAGTAGACAGAACCAAAACCGACGACGCAGAAGTCCAGGCGGCAGTCAAAGAAGCCGAAGCCGAGCTCAAAGACACCGGACGCGTGCTCTTACGCCCATCGG